>JBGCDC010000024.1:0-7446 GCA_045105055.1 Phycisphaeraceae bacterium
CCCCGGAGCATGTCCATCACTTCGATGCGTTGGTTGATGGGTGTTGGCTGGGCCACACATTACTCGCCGGGGATGTAGCTGATCACGCCGTCCCATGGGCTCGACGCGGTGGCGTAGAGTTTCTTGGGGATTCGGCCGGCGAGGTAGCCGAGTCGCCCGGCCTTGCAGGCGTGGTTCATCGCATGGGCCATGCGCACCGGGTCGCTGGCGTGCGCGATCGCGGTGTTGAGCAGCACGCCATCCGCACCGAGTTCCATCGCAACTGACACATCACTCGCCGCGCCGACACCCGCATCGACGATGACGGGATAGTCCGGGTCGCCGTCTTTGAGGAGTTCAAGGATGATATTGATGTTGTTGGGGTTGAGCACGCCTTGGCCCGAGCCGATGGGCGAGCCCGCGGGCATGACGCTCGCGGCGCCGGCCTCTTTGATCTTGCAAGCCATCACCGGGTCGTCACTCGTGTAGCACAGCACCTTGAAGCCATCCTTCACCAATTCGCGCGTCGCTTCGAGCGTGCCAACGGGGTCGGGCAGCAGCGTCTTCTTGTCGTTAAGGACTTCGAGCTTGACCCATTCCTTGCCGGGGTTGTCGATCTGATCGAGCAGCTCTCGGCCGAGGCGCGACACACGCACCGCGTCCTCGGCGGTAAAGCAGCCGGCCGTATTGGGCAGGATCGTGTATTTGCTCGTGTCGATGTAATCCAGCAGCGATTCGCCCTGCTCATTGACAAGCCGTTCACGGCGGACCGCAACCGTGATCACATCCGCGCCCGACGCATCGAGCGATTGTTGCATGAGTTCATACGTCTGGTACTTACCCGTGCCAACGATCAGCCGCGAGGCGAGCGTCTTGCCGCCGACGTGGAGGGGGGAGTCGAGTTGTTCAACTGGCGTTTGAAGTGTCATTCATGTCTCCTGATAGTTTCCTTGGGAAATGACGTCGAAACAGGTATCCCAAAGCAAGTAAGGTCGTCCACACTGCAACAGCAATTATGGATCCGGTGTCTTCTGAGGCGAACGTCGTAAATTCGAGTCCCATGTAGTTCGTGTAGCTATCGTGAACGTATTGAGTACTTTTATCTTTGTTCGTATTGCTGTGATGCGTGAACCACAAGAAAAAAGGCAGCATTGCATTCATCAGCAAAGTCAGGACTGCGACAATCGATAATATTCTTGCAATCTTCTTCATCATTCACCCCCCGCCGACGAGCGTAACGAGTTCGACCTTGTCGCCGTCGTTGAGTGTTGCCTCGCCGTGCTGTTTCTTAGGGACCACGGCCTGATTGACCTCGACCGCGACCGCCTGCCCGGCCAAGCCGAGTTCGTTCAACAGGTCCTCAACCGTGCCCGCATCAGTTTTTTTCAATTCGCCATTGACCTCTAACGCTTTCATGCAGACAGTGTAGCATCGCACGAACACCCCCGACCTAGGCCCGGAACCACTATGAACAAGCTCCTTTCTTTGATCATGTTGCTGCTTGTCGCCGCCCTGCTACCCGGCTGCGAGGAAGAGCCCAGCATCAATAACGGCCCGGAGTTGTTGACCGAGGACGAGTTGCCGGGTGTGCTGATCGAATCTCCTGATGATCTAAAAAAGATTCTCGACGATCATCGAGCGAAACTGGAAGCCCACACGATCCCCGTCGTTGACGCCGCCGCGATCACCGACTTGCGCAAGCAAGCCGCCTCCGACGGCAAAGTCCTCGTCGTCGATTGCTGGGCGACGTGGTGTGGTTCGTGCGTGGCGATGTTCCCGCACCTCCACAAAGCCATGAAAGAACGCGGCGACGATGTCCTGCTCGTCTCGCTCACGTTCGATGAAGGCGAAGACCTCGCAAAGCAGGCCGCTGCGTTTCTGAATAAACAAAAGGCCACTGACAACGCCTACATCGCTGCCGAGGGATCTGACGCGAAGGACGCCATCGCCAAGGCTCTGAGCGACACATGGGACGGCGGAGCCCTCCCCGCGGTCTTCGTCTACAAGCCCGACGGCACCACCGCCTACGAGATGCTCGAAACCCGTGGCAAGGTCCAGGAATGGGTTGACCGGATCGCCGCTGCGGTCGATCAGGCGATGAGCGAGTAAACTAAAGTCACAGGTGGGGTAGACATTCCTGTCTGCCATCCGGCGAAGCCGGTAAACCACCATCTCGGCCTTCGGCCGACGGCAGACATGAATGTCCGCCCCACTTGATCCTGCCAACGTAGTCGGTTGTTGTTTATGAAGACGATGAAGACATCCTGGACCAGCAAGTGCTACGACGTCTGGGCGTACTTCTACGACCACACGTTCGGTGCTCTTGTTCACAAACGCCACCTCGCGGCCATGTCGCATATCCGTGCCAAGCCCGGCTCGGTCGTCCTCGATCTGGGCGTCGGCACGGGCATGATGCTCCCCGAGTACCCCGAGAACATCACCGTCATCGGTGCCGACCTCTCCGCAGGTATGCTCGCCAAGGCGATGGATAAAAAACAAGAGCACAACCTCGACCACGTCACGCTCATCCAAGCCAACGCGATGTTCCCGCCACTGGCCGAGCACAGCTTCGACCACATCATGATCGCCCACACGATCAGCGTCGTCCACGAACCCAACAAGCTCCTGCTCTGGGCACAGCGCCTCGTCAAGCCCGGCGGGACCATCGTCCTCCTCAACCACTTCCACGCCCACAACCGCTTCGTCGCGTTCATCGAAACCATCACCAACCCAATCTTCATGAAGATCGGCTGGAAGAGTGACCTCTCCCTCGAAGACTGCCTCAAAGGAACGGACCTCAACGTCCACTACCTATTTAAAACAAGCTGGATGGACCTCTGGCAAATCGCGGTGCTCAGCCCACAGCCCGAGGCAAACGCAGAACCAGCATCCGAATTGTCGGCCGAGCAACCCATACTCCACTTGGCGGGCGAATAAAGGCGGAACGGTGGGTGCCACACCGCGTGCCGGTAGGCCGCTGTGTGCGAACGACTCATGGTCACATTGAGATGGCTTGCACACAGCGGCTTTCGGCACGCAGTGTGGCACCCGCTCCATACCCACCTCTATGCGTAAGAACCCCGCACCGTTTATCATCCACGCATGATGCGATGGCTCACAATGATCGGGGTGGTGTTCGGGATCGTATGGACGACGTCGGCGGACGCGCAGTCGGCCGAGCCTGTGCTGTCGGCCGATGTCGAACTACGTGCAAACCGCGCGACCGTTGTCCAAGCCGGGGACGCCAAGCTATTGCTCCTACAAGGCGACGTCTCCGTCAGTGTTGGCGGCTACGCCTTCACCGATCAACAAGCCCTCATCCGAATCAAAAAAAGGCCCGGCCTAGGCGAAACCATTCGTGATCTCGCCTTTGTCTTTGAAGACCCCGCATCCGTCGGCAACGGCGGCGTCCAAGCCGACGCAAAAAACCTGCTCGTCACCGTCGCATCTAAAGGCAAGGTCAAGCTCACTGCGGAGCTCACCCAAGCCGACACATTACCCGAGTCCAAGCTCACAACAATTGCGCTACAACGCATCGCTGAGTACGACGCCCGACTCGCCCGACCGATGCGCAGCGTGCCACAAGACGCGGGCCTAACGCCCGAGCAACTGCGCCTCCGCGAACAACGCCGAGCAGAGATCGATGCGCAGCGTCGCAAGATCGAACTCCCCGAGCCCGGCCAAGTCGTCACCGACGACGAACTTGTCGACCGCCCCGTCCTACCCGCGCGCGGCACGGTCCGCTACGGCTCAGTTGATCGCATCGTTTATCAACGCGGCGATAAAGAAGACGCTGTCATCCTGATCGGCGGCGTCCGCATCCTCTACGAAGATGAGGACGAAGGCCGAGACGTCCTGCTCACCGCCGAACGCATCGTCATCTTCCTCGACAAAGACGACGCACCCAACGCCACCCCCAGCGCCCAGCTCGATGCGGGCAAAGTCCGTGGCGTCTACCTCGAAGACGGCGCGACGGTCAGCGACGGCAACGTCACCGTCCGTGCCCCCCGTGCGTTCTACGACATGCAAGCGGACCGCGCGATCCTGCTCGACGCTGTGGTGTACAGCTACGACGTTCGACAGAACGTGCCGTTGTACATGCGTGCCGACGTAATCCGGCAGACTTCGGCCGACAGCTTCCAAGCCGAGCAAGCCGTCTTTACCACCAGCGAATTTGCTAAGCCGAACCTGTCCATCGGCGCCAGCAAGATCACCCTGCAACAAGCCCAGCGCGACGACGGCTCGACCGAGAACTGGGTCACCGCGGAAGACCTCACCCTCAACATCGGCGAGACCCCGATCTTCTACTGGCCCGAGACAACCGTCGAGGCCGGAGCCATCCCGCTCCGCCGCATCGAGGTCGGCTACGAAGGACAAAACGGCGCAGAGCTCCAAACCGCATGGGACATCTTCGCGCTCACAAACACCCAGTCACCGGAAGGTTTCGACTGGCTGGCCAACATCGATTACCGCGGCGAGCACGGCATCGCGCTCGGCACAGAGCTCGAGTACCAACGCGACGGCCTATGGGGCGACACCACCGCCTACTTTCTGCCAAGCGACTCGGGCAACGACCAGATCGCTAACCGCCTCGACGTCGGCTTCGACAACGACACACGCGGCTTCTTCCGAACACGACACCGGCAACAACTCCCCGCCGGCTGGGAGATTTGGCTCGAAGCCAACAGCATCTCGGACCCGACCTTCCTCGAAGAATTTTTCGAAAACGAGGTCTACGCCGAGCGTGAATACGAGACCAGCGCGTACTTCAAAAAGGCCGAGGACGACTGGGCACTTACCGCACTGATCAAAGGCGAAGTCAACAATTTCACCCCACAGTACGCCCCGCTGCTCACGCCCGGCTACACCGTCAACAAACTCCCCGAGTTCGAGTACCGCTTGATCACGTCCATCCTCGACGACAGCGCGACGTTCTACCACGAGTCGCGTGTCGGGCGTATGCGTGCGGTCTTCGGCAACGACAGCCCGGGCGACCGCGGTTTTACCGCCGCACAGTCCGCCGCCGCGTTCGGCATCGCACCGGGAACCAGTTTCGACCAAGCTGCGATCGCCGCTGGTTTCCCGCGAAACATCGTCACGCGACTCGACTCACGCAGTGAAATCGCCGCCCCGTTCCGAACCGGCGTCTTCGACTTCACGCCCTTCGCCGTCGGCCGACTCACCGCCTACGACGACGACTTCTCCCAATTCAACGGCGGCAACAACGACCAAGCAAGACTCTGGGGCGGCGTCGGCATCCGTGCCTCAACCGCGATCACTAAAACCGACAGCTCCTACCGCTCCGAGCTCCTCGACGTCAACGGCATCCGACACATCATCGAGCCCGGCGTCACCCTCGCCTTCTACGACACCACGCTCAACGCCACCGACCTCCCCATCTACGATCCCGAAGTCGAACGCCTCACCGAAGGCGGCATCGCTCGCATCGGTGCCCTTCAAACCTGGCAAACAAAGCGCGGCGGCCCAGCCCGTCAACGCTCCGTCGATTGGATCACCCTCCGCACCGACTTCATCTTCGCCACCGAAGACGCGCCCAACAACGCCTCGCTCGGCCGATACTACGACTACCGCCCCGAATACACGCTTGGTAACGACCACTTCTACTCCGAGCTCATGTGGGCCGTCACCGAAGCCACCGCCATCACCGGCGACTTCACACACAACTTCGATCAAGGCTCCGTCGTCCAGTGGCGCGTCGCTATCAAAAACGAACACACCGACCGGCTCTCCAGCTTCATCGCCTACCGCGAGATCGACATCCTCGACGCCCGCCTGCTCAGCTACGGCGCAGAATTGCAACTGACTCAAAAGTACCGGGCCGGCATATTCCAAGTCATCGACTTTGGCGAAGGCAATTCCCGCACCGTCAACTTCACCCTCGACCGCCGCCTCCCCCGTGCGAGCATCGGCCTGGTCATCGGCTACGACGACATCGACGGCGAAGCCACCGCCAGCATCGTCCTCACCCCAGAAGGCGTGAACCGAGCATTAAACACCGGCTTCTTCAACGGCCGGTGATCGCCGCTTTCATAGCTCCCGGCGGAAGCCAGGAGCCGCGATGTGGCAAATGTCTCGTACGCATACTGCAAGCTCGCGTATCTCGGCTCCTGGCTTTCGCCGGGAGCTATGCAGACGTCGAAAACGTGATTCACGAAGCGTAATGCCGCAGCACATCATCGCGTCCTTCGCCCCTCGCTTCACCGGGGAAAACGCACATGCGCCGATCGTGTAATCAACCAATCTCAATTACCTTGCTACTGCTCACCCTCCTCGCCATCACTGCATGTGGTAAGGACGATGAGCCATCACCGACAAACGCCCAGCCGATACCCGCAGAGCAAAACGAACCAACGGCCACACCACCCAACGCATTTCAAGTCGCCCCGCTACCCGCCGACCTTCTCGCTACGTTTACCGATCATGTGCCGACGTACAACGATGAAGAAGTACCTTTCGAAATGGTGCTCATCCCCGGCGACGAAGCGCACAATATCAAGCCGTTCTACGTGGCGAAAACCGAAGTGACGTGGGAGATGTTTTTGTACTGGGTCTACGCAGATGATCTTGAAGACAGAAGCAAGTTGGATGAACTTCAGAGACAAGGCTTACGTCCTTCTTCACTCGATCACGGCCACCCGCAGACCGACCGCAGGGTGATTCCCAACCCCAAGTGGCCCGCGATCGGGATGTCTTGGCGTGTTGCGCAAGCCTACTGCCGATGGGTCAGTGAAAAAACGGGCAAGACGTATCGCCTGCCAACGGACAACGAATGGATGTATCTCTACGAACAGGCCGGCGGCAAACCGAATGATCACTTGGTTCTTTTTGATCAAGCGTTGCTGCTGGACAACAACAAAGAAATGGATGAGCCGCCTTTTATTCACCAGCCCCGGCCCGTCGCGCAAGGCGAGCCTGATCGATTGGGACTGTACGATTTAATCGGCAACGCAGCCGAGTGGGTCCAGCCAATGGGTGGTAAACGCTGGGTGCGCGGCGGGCACTTCATGACTGAAGCGAAAGACCTCTCCGCACAATGGCTCGAATTCGAAGACCAAACGAAGTGGAACGAAAGCTATCCGCAACTACCCGTAAGCGACTCCTGGTACATCGACGAATACTTCCAAGGGATTCGACTTGTGTGTTCGATTGAGGTCGAGCGAGCCGAGCCACCAAAGACTGACAAATATGACGCTTCGCGATATCCCAAACAGTTCACCGATCATGTGTTGGGCTATGAAAAGGAACAAGTTCCTTTTCATATGATTCTGATCCCGGGTGATGCGTCGAAAGAGATCAAGCCGTTTTACATCGGCAAGGCCGAAGTTTCACGCCGGATGTTTTTACGCTGGGCTTATGGCGGCGACCTAGGCGATCAAAGATACAAAAATTACCATGAACTCATCGAAAAAGGCTTACGACCAAGCCCCATGTACGGCGACCATATTG
>JBGCDC010000025.1:0-10538 GCA_045105055.1 Phycisphaeraceae bacterium
AACTGAAAACACCAACTTCTCGCTATCTACTTTCCTCGCATGCAATACCGGTAGATGCCAATAGCGTGAAGCTAGGCAATCTAGTTAAGGACAAATCGCCCCCCAACAACAAGTCAAAACAAATCTCAGTGCGGAGAAGTGGGTTTATCAGGGACGACTACGTAGGACGGGCTTTAGCCCAGCAATGATCACCCATTGACCGGCGTGTAGGTAACTTTCATAGAAATATCCGCCGTCTTGATTTCCGCCGTTGTGCCGATCTGCTGCTCAATCGTCGGAGACGTCAACTGTTTACCATTCACTTTCAGCCGGCCTGTCGTCTTGGCAACCAAGATTTGCTTCTGATTGGGTTTCACGACCATATCAAAATGGAAACTCTCTTGACCAACCTCGAACTTGATGGTCTGGGCGTTGCCCATCTGAATGGTTGCGGTGGGCAGCGTGATCACGCGGGGCTGGCCGCCGGGGGTCGCGACGGTGATGGTGATATTGGCCTTGTACTTTGCCGACGCATTCTGAGCGCAAGCCGTTTGCTCGGTCGCAATGAAACTACAACAAATCGCAGCAATCGTGAAGGCAGTAATCAAAGTGTAACGGCGCATCGTAGTCTCCACTGACATTTCCCATTTGATTGCTCGGCTACGCCGCCGTGGCAAATTCGATCAAAGCTTACCACGCTGACGTAGCGAACCGGGGAAGAAAAGGGGACAGTCCCCTTTTCTTCTCCGAATCGACCTACGGGGCGGGCTTGTTTGGGGGGTTCGGGCTGTTCGGGGGGTTGGGGGTGTTCGTGTCGGTGGTCGGCTCGGGCTTGTCTTCTTTTTCGATGAGGGTCGCGTTGCCGGCTTCGTCGAGTAGGGATTCGATGCCGTCGAGGCTATAGCTGACCGGGCCGGGCGGGTTGTCCTTCCAGGTCTGGTTTTTGATGAGTTCGCGGGCGGTGCGGATGCCTTCGACCATGGAGCGTTTGTCGGTCGAGCCGCCGGGGGTTTCGTGCTGGACTTCGTGGGGCCTGTGCTCTTCTTTATAGAGATGCACGGTTTGGGTCGGGAACGCGAACTGGACGCCGAGCTTGTCGGCCAAGCGCACGATGTCCACGAACATGCGCTCGCGTTCGCGGAGTTCCGTTGACCAGTCGGGGACCTCGAAGAAGATGTAAAGCAGCACATCCATCGAGGATGCAGACCACTGGTGCAGCCAGACTTGGAAGTAGTCTTTGCGGGTGAACGGGTGGCTGCGGACGAGTTCGCGGATGCCTTCGCTAAAGGCGATGAGCTTGTCGGGGGGCGTGTCGTATTGCACGCCGACGTGTGTTTTCCATCGGCGGTATTTTCGTCTGCCGTAGTTGTCGACGGTGGCACGGACGAGGGTGGCGTTGGGCACGGTGATCTGCGAGTTGTAGAAGGTTCGGATTCGGGTTGAGCGGAAGCCGAGTTCTTCGACGGTGCCTTCGGTGTTGCCTTCGATGACGACCCAGTCGCCGACCTCGAAGGGCCGATCGAGGATGACGGCGACGGAGCCGAAGAAGTTTTCGATGGTGTCTTTGGCAGCGAAGGCGAAGGCGAGCGAGCCGATGCCGAGCGAGCCAAGCAGCGGGACGATGGGGAGGTTGAGTGCTTGTGCGGCGTAGATGATGCCGATGGCGACGGCGAAGATTTTCGCGGCCTTGCCGACCATGGGGACGAGGATGTCGTCGAACTTGGTCTTGGTGTTCTCTGCCTTGGATAGCGCAAGCGACGCGAGTAAATCGATCAACTGCCACGCGGCCAAAATGCCTGCGAGGACCGTGAAAACCGCTGCGGCACCGTAGAGGAAACGGTGCGCCAAATCGGGCAGGCCCACGAGGTTAAGCCCGAGCATGACGAGGACGCCGCCTGCGACGAAGCCGAAGGGCCGAACGGTCTTGGCGAGTTGGCCTGCCTCGGCCTGTCGGTTGGTTTGGTTAAGCCGACGCACAATCAAGCCGCGTAAAATCGTGCGCAATACTTGATCGATGACGACGCCTAGCAAGATCAGCGCCGCGAGCGAGAGCCATTGCCAGTAGTAGAGCCCGAGGATGTCACCGGACTTGAGTGATGCGGGCATGAGCTCAGCGAGGAATCGCCCGCCGTCGCCATATTGCTGCTCGTTGTATCGCTCGGTGCGGTGTTCGAGAAGGAGGCGGTGTAGCTCGTCGAGGCTAGCAAAGGTGTCGTCGGCGAACGTCCAACCGAGCGACTCGCGGGTTTGTAGCGCGATGCGTAAGTGATCTGTGCCGATGTCTTTGACCGCTTGCTCGTGGCCTTCATTAAACGCCTGCGGGAAGTAGACGAAGTAATCAGCGTCGAGTGATTTTGGCAGCTCGTCTTCGTTGACTCGGCCGATGTAATCCAGCGTCTCCTTCAGCTTTACCGCACGACGACGGAGCTGATGCGCATCTTGCGCACTGGGCGATGCGTTGCCTAGCAACGGATAAATCTCGGCCCAGCGCTGAACGTCCCCCGCTTCGATCGCGTTCATCACACGCAGGAACGTAAACATCGCCGCGTTCGGGCTATCGCGATCAGCGGGCATCGCCTCGGCAATCGGCGGCGACTCAACCTCTGCTTGAGCATTCGCCGCTAGCGCAGGCAGCAACACGAGACAAAGAACAAAAGCGGTCCAGATCGATCGACGGTTCATAGCAACGGCTCGTTGGGTACGGGTCCAGCGGAACGCGGGATTGTACTTGGATCGAGGCCGGCTAATGGCTTACTGCCGGTTGATAATGCGGACGTTTTCTCTGCCATCGGGCTCGGGTGTCTTAGATGCGACATCCGCGGGCTGGCCTTGGCCGGTGATGCTGTCGATGACCCGGGCGATAAAACTGAACACGACCCATGCGACGCCCGTAAGAAGGAGCGCGGGGATCATGAGCAGAATCAACGCGATAAGCGGGACTGCGAAGGCAAAGACGGCTACCGCGCCAGTGGCTTTAAGGACCCAGGGGGGCCGGCCCGTGGCGAAACGTACCGCTTGACCAAATTGAGGGTGGGATTGAAACCGTGTGGACCAATTCATACGAATAGCATAGCCGAGCGGCGTCCTCAGGCCTGAGAATTGATCCGTTCACTTCGTCAGATCGAAATCCGGGCAGGCGTTACACTGTTCATTCACATCGTTGGTATAGGGCTTATGAATAAGACAGTTACAAACAAACGTGATAGGCCATGGATCCGCCCGCTGGCTTGCGTGATGGCACTGGGACTGGCTTGGCCGGGATTTAGTGACGTTGTGGCCGTTGAAGCGGTCGACACGATTGAATTTGGGGGCGTGGATCCTGATGACGCGGACCTGCTTCTGTTGAATACCCAGCCGGGGTTTGCGCTGCTGCTAGCTGAAGAAGATCTGCAGAAGCAGATGGCTCAGCTCAATGCGTTTTTTGAGGCAGAGGACTGGGCCAAGGCGTTTCGCCTGATGACGGACTTGGATCAATCCAAGCTGCAGGTCATGGTGCCGCTGGGCGGCGAGGGTCGCCACGTCCTGATGAAGGAAGAGCTACAGCGTCAGTTGCTGTCGCTGCCCGTGTCGGGTCGGCGTGCGTTTCAGCTGTACTTCGATGCGCAGGCTCAGGAAGCACTCGACAAGATCAAGAACCACCCGTTTCCGGGCTCAGACGACCAGCTCACGCGGGCTCAATCGCTTGTCGATCGTTTACTCGCTTCGAGCGCGGGCGGTGAGGCGGCGATCTTGCTGGGGGACATGTACTTCGGCCGAGGGCTGTTCGATCAGGCGGAGCGGTCCTGGCAGTTGGCCATCGACGTCGGCTACGCAACAGGCAAAGACGCACTCGAACTGCAGGCCAAGCGGGCCATCGCGATGCAGCGGTCCGGCAGGTTGACCGAGGCAAAGGCCCTGTCAGACCAGCTCAAAGCACGCTACGGCCAAGCCACGATCAATGCCGGGGGGCAAGAGGTTGATGCACTCGCGATGCTTGGCGAAACACTGGCCCAGCCTGTCGCTACCGACCCACTAAATGACGGTGCTGCTGGTCAAGGCGAGCTATTGCCCAAGGCAGACGCCTCGCCGATTTGGCACCTGCCCTTCTTGGACCAGACCTCGCGCAACGCAGCGAATCAGGCTCGCGGCCGCAGCAGTTGGTACAGCCCGCCTTCGGATATTTTGAAGTTCGTCCCGCCGGTCGTTGCCGACGACAAGAACGTCTATTTTCACTGGCTAGGCGTGGTGTTCTCGCTGGATCAGAAGAGCGGCAAGATCAATTGGCTCAACGGGTCGATCAAAGAAACCGCGGAAGGCATTGCCAACCGCTTCCAATCCAACCATGGCGACCCACGCAACTACCGCATCGCGATAGCGAAGGACACACTGCTCGTCACGAGCCCGCAAAACGCGGAACAGAACAGCGCGTTTACCCTCAAGGCATACGACACGACAAACGGCCAAGCCCGCTGGACCAGCGACGCTCGGCAGGACTGGTCGCTGGGCGAATCCGACACCCCGCAACAAAGCCCGACCTCCCTGCTTGGTCAAATGCTTATCCACGAAGGATGGGGTTATGCGGTGGTGACTCGCCTCGGGCAGACAGACATGTTCCTTCGGCGATTCTCCCCGCTCACGGGTGCCGTGGATTGGACGATCCCGCTAGGCGGCGCCGAGACGATCTCTTTTCAATATACGCAGGTCTCGCGGATGCCTCAGCCGACATTGTCGATGGGGCCGTCGCTGCTGTACGTGATGACGAATAATGGCGGGCTGCTCGGGGTGGATGTGATCGCTGGCGAGACGAAGTGGGCCTTTAAAACCGATGTGCCGTTTGGCATCGGAGCAAGGCAGAACAACAACTTCATCCGCGGCAACCAGCTCGGCGACAAGATCACAACCATGTCTAACACCAACGGCTCGGGCCGACTGCTGGTCCAAGACAACACGCTCTACGTCAAAGAACACAACAGCAAAACGCTCTACGCCCTGGACCCTATTACGGGCATACCCAAGTGGTCGGCCGACAAACTCATGCCCGACGCGAAGCTCATCGGTGTTGATGACAAGCAGTTCTACGTCATGGACCGCGCGCTGCAGAGCTACGCGATCGACGGCGAGCACGACCGTACCCACAAAAACGGCGTACAGACCGGCAGCCCCGATCACGCCGGGGCCATCTTGCTCAAGGGTAAAGTCCTGCTTTACGCCAACGGCAAGCTCCGCCAACTCGATACCAAACACCTCGACCCCGCGGGCAAGTACGAAAACCCCGCGTATCTCGGGCAAAAAGGCGGGCACCTCTATGTCTTCGGCGAACTACTCATCGCCATCGACACCACCCAGATCACCGCGTTTCAGATTCCGAGCAACAACTAGCCTCACAACAACTAGAACAACTGGAAACAACTATGAACAAGCCCTTCAACTTACTGATTGCTTTAGCAGTACTCCTTGTCGTCGCGCTGCCAAGCTTGGCAGAGCAGACGATCACCGTTAGCGCTGTAGGCGAAGCGAAGCTCAAGCCCGACACGCTCGTGCTCTCGGGGCAAATCAGCGAGAGCAACGAGAAGATGAAGGACGCGGTCACCGGTTTCCGCGACACTCGCCGACGTGCGATGGCCGCGATCAAAGAGCTCGGTATCGAAAACATGTCGATCAGCACCAGCGCCCTGTCGATGCAAATCGCAGGCGCAGCACAGGGCGGCGGCTTCGGTGGCGAAGCGCAAACACCCGCAGCACCGGGCGCACTAATGATCAGCCAGTCGGTCACACTCACGGTTTCAGGTATCGACAAGCTAGAAGAAGAAGCACTAATCGACCTCGTCACGAAGGTGATGGCCGGTGCGAAAGAAGCTGGCGTAAAGTCCGGCGTGATGGATGCCCAATCCATGATCATGATGCAGATGGGCATGGGCGGCGCGAGCGGCGGCTCGGCAATGTTTACCGTGAGTGACCCGGACGCCGCGTACAAAGCAGCGACGAAAGACGCCGTTGCAAAGGCTCGCGCGGATGCGACCTACCTTGCAGAACTGGCTGGCGGCAAGCTCGGCCGGGTCATGCATATCAGCGAAGGCATGGCTATTCCTGGTGACGACGAATCGGGCATGAACCCCTACATGGCTATGTTTGGCCAGATGATGGGCGGCGAAAAATCAGATCCTTATGCTCGAGAAGACCTAGACGACATCACGATCACTCGGCCGTTGGACGTCAGCTTCGAGCTGATTACCGAGTGAGCCGACCTGCCCACGTGCGTGATCATCCAAAAGTGAACTGAACCCGGCGATCACCTCGTGCGTCTAGCTTGTGCGGAACTGCTTTTTCTCCATCAACCCACTGGCTAAGCCTATGCGAAGTATTACACAGACCCTTGCCTTGTTGATCGCCCTGCTGCTTATCTGCGGGAACGGGATCGCTACCTACGCGCAGGACACGCCCAAGCCTGAGGATGCGCCGGCCGCCGATGCGGAGAGCGAAGCCAATGCTGATAAGGAATCAGACATCGTTCTCGACGAGAACGGCAACCTGCTGCCCAAACACTTTGACGAACGTACGCAAAAATCGATCGAAGCGGGCCTGGCCTTCCTCGACCGCACTCAGCACAGCAACGGCAGCTGGGCGGGCACCCGCGACGGCTCGGCCTACCCCGTCACCATGACCTCGCTTGCAGCCATGGCCTTTATCGCTGGCGGCAACACCACGAGCCGTGGCCCGTACGCCAACAACGTCAAAAAGGCGCTCCGCTACATCCTCTCGCAGGCCGACCCCAACACCGGCATCATCGCCGCGGGCACTGAAAACGGCCGAACCATGTACCCGCACGGCTTCGCCATGCTTTTCCTCGCAAGTGCCTATGGCATGGAGAGCAACGAAACTGTCCGCGATCGCATGAAGACCGTCATCGAAAAGGGCATCAAGCTCATCGGCTCGGCACAGTCCAACCTCGGCGGCTGGTACTACACGCCCAACTCCGGCGACGAGGGTTCGGTCACCGTCACCCAGCTCCAGGCCTTGCGAGCCGCGCATAACGCGGGCTTCATCGTGCCCGAAGATGTGATCAAGAAAGCGATCCAGTACTTAGAGATGTGCCGAACGCCCGAAGGCGGCATCCGCTATTCGTTTAACAGCGGCAATAGCACCCGCCTGCCCATCTCCGCAGCGGCGCTGCCTTGCATGTACTCGACCGGCGACTACGAGTCCGAGATGGCTGAGGCCTGCCTCGAGTACGTCTTCCGGTCCTACTGCCTCGACGGCAACGACAAGTCATTCAACAAGTCCGGCGGACACACGTTCTACGGCCACTACTACGCGGCACAAGCCTTCTACCAAGCAGGCGACGACTACTGGAACACCTATTTCCCAGTCGCACGCGACCAACTTATCCAGCTCCAAGGACAAGGCGGCGAAGGCGCATGGAACGGCGATGGCGTCGGCCCGGTCTACGGCACCGCGCTTGCCCTCACCATCTTGCAACTGCCTTACAAGTATCTGCCTATCTATCAGCGATAAGAACGTAAAAAACAACTTATCCACAGCAGCATGCTCACCCACGCTGTCCAATCAACAATCTGAACCCAACGATTCAGTACACCGTATCACTGGCGTACCAACCCGGAGACTCCCCTTGACCGACAACGACTCGACCGTCCAAGCGCCAGACACCAAAGACCTGGAAACCCTCAAAACCGCATACGACAACGTCCGCGAGCAGATCGCTAAGGTCATTGTCGGCCAAGACGAAGTCATCGAGCAGCTGCTCGTGTCCATCTTCGCTAAGGGACACTGCATCCTCGAAGGTGTGCCCGGCCTCGCCAAGACATTGCTCGTCTCGACGCTCGCTAAGTCGCTTTCGCTCGACTTCACTCGCGTCCAGTTCACGCCCGACCTGATGCCCTCGGACATCACCGGCACCGAGGTCATCGAAGAAAACAAAACCACCGGCCAACGCGAGTTCAAGTTCGTCCACGGCCCGGTGTTTACGAACTTCCTCCTCGCGGACGAAATCAACCGGACACCCCCCAAGACCCAAGCCGCCCTGCTCGAAGGTATGCAGGAGAGGCAAGTCTCCGCGGGCGGTAAGCGATACGTCCTGCCCGACCCGTTCTTCGTCCTTGCGACGCAGAACCCCATCGAACAAGAAGGCACTTATCCGCTGCCCGAGGCCCAGCTCGACCGCTTCTTCATGAAGGTCTTCGTGGACTACCCGTCGCCTGCAGAAGAAAAAGAGATCTATAAGATGATGACCGGCGCACCTGTCGGTGAGCCCGAGCCCGTGCTCGGCGGCGAAGAAGTCATCCACCTGCAAAAGGTCGTCCGACGTGTGCCGATCAATGACCTGCTGCTCGACTACGTGATGCGGTTTATTCGCGCGACGCGATACAACCAAGACGATGCGCCGGACTTCATCAAGCGATGGCTCTTATGGGGTGCTGGCCCACGTGGTGGTCAGGCACTGATCATGGCCGCGAAGACCCGTGCTGCGTTGCAAGGCCGACCCGAAGTGTCGATCGAAGACCTGCATGCGATGGCGGTGCCCGTGCTGCGTCACCGCCTGGTGATCAACTACAACGCCGAGGCCGAGGGCGAGACCACCGATTCCGTGATCCGCCGCCTGATCGAAGCGATCCCTGTCGGTGGCGACGCCGGAGCAAGCGATAAGGCTGTGCAGCGCACACTGACGTCGTGATGATCGGCTCCCTCTCTCTTCTAGGGAGAGGGTTGGGGTGAGGGTCGGGCTGATCTCAGCAGCGACGCTTATCTCAAGCCGTGGTCATTAAAAACTTCACCATCACCCCGGCCCTCTCCCTCAAGGGAGAGGGGGTAAGTCAGCAAACGATCTAGCCCATGGCATCACCCTCTCAACTCCTCGTCCCCGCCGTCCTCTCGCGCATCACGCCGCTGGGGTTCAAGGCCGCGCGTGTCGTCGAAGGCTCCATCACCGGCCTGCACCGCTCGCCCATGCATGGCGTCTCGCCCGAGTTTGCTGAGCACCGCGAGTACTCGCCCGGCGACGACGTCCGCAACCTCGACTGGAAAGTCTGGGCCAAGTCCGACAAGTACGTCACCAAACGCTACGAAGAAGAATCCAACCTCCGCTGCACGATACTCGTCGACGCGTCGCGCTCGATGCAGTACGCGGGCAAAGACGCGCAAGACGGCCGAAGCAAGTTCGAAACCGCCGCCACCATCGCCGCGTGCATGATGCAGTTGTTGATGAAGCAGCGTGACGCGGTGGGCCTGATCACGATCGACACCAAGCCCCGTGCGGTCTTGCAACCCAAAGCAACCAGCCGACAAGCGGCGCAGATCCTCGACACGCTCGAATCGACCAAGCCCGGCGGCGAGACCGACCTAGGCCCAGTCATCGTCCGCGCTGCAGACCAACTCAAGCGTCGCGGGATGATCCTCGTGCTCTCTGATCTGCTCTGCGATTTGGACACGCTCTTTGAGTCGCTTGGGAAGCTGCAGCACAACGGCCACGAGATCGTCCTCATGCACATCCTCGACGGCGAGGAGATCGACCTGCCCTTCAACGACTCGATCATCTTCAAAGACATCGAAGGCAGCGAAGAAATCTTCGGCGAGCCTTGGGCTTTCCGAAAGGCCTATCAAAAAGCGATGAACGAGTTCACCGAGCAGGTAACGACGCGTTGCCTGTCGCGCGGCATCGACCACGTCCTCATTCGCACCGATCAGGACCTTGGCCAAACGCTCGCTGAATACCTACACCGCCGACAACGTATGGCCGCGACCGGCGGTGGCCGATCACGCACCGGGGGGTCGGTGGTATGAGGTCAATCCAATTATGCCGCTCCGATTTGGGTGCCACACAACTTGCTTCAGCAAGCTGTGTGCGAATGACCCATGATGGATCCAGAATGATCCGCACACAGCAGCCCTTCGGGCAGTTGTGTGGCACCCTGCAACGATTGAACCTTTGGGGGTCGTCTTGCCTTTCCTAGCACCCCTACTTCTGTTCGGCGCGGTCTTTGCTGCTGCCCCGATCATTATCCACCTGCTCAACCGTCGGCAGTTCAAGCTCGTCGAGTGGGCGCCGATGGAGTACCTCAAGCTCACGCTGCGTACGAACCGCCGTCGCCTGCAACTCGAGCAGTGGATCCTCATGGCGATCCGCACGCTGTTGATTTTGATCTTGATTTTCGCAGTCGCTCGGCCCTACCTCTCCGGCAGCAGCGCTGCGGCTTGGTTATCGCTTGGCGGACGCACCAGCCGAGTGATCGTGATCGACAACTCGCTCTCGATGGGCCTACTCGCTGGCGGCGAGAGTTCGTTTCAGCGATCTGCTGAGCAGGCCGCGTCGCTAATCGAATCGATCGGCACGCAAGACAATCTCACCGTCGTCACGACGTCATCGATTACGAACCCGATGAGCCGAGACGCCGCGCTGACTCAGATCGAGGCCAACGACTTGGCCAATCGAGTGCGTCAGCTCGAACCCGTTGAGTCGGCGAATAACTGGGCGGCGACGCTCAGCGAATTGGCCGAGCTTTTAGAAGGCACCGCCAACAGCAGCAAAGAAGTCCGCATCTTCACCGACCAACGCGCCGCGGGTTGGT
>JBGCDC010000026.1:0-5156 GCA_045105055.1 Phycisphaeraceae bacterium
CTCCTGCAGCGGCGGGGCCGGGGTTGCCGCGTGCGCCGCCGTCGATATGGATCAGGGCTTGCATGGATCGATCACTTGGAAGCGGCGAGGGATTCACGCACTTCACTGGCGACGTAAAGACTGCGGTGGCAGGTGCCGCAAGTCGTCAGTTCATCAGGCTTCGTGATCAATTTGTTGCCCGACTCGACCCGGAGCAGGGTGTAGCAGCCGCCGCAGGTGTATTCCATGCGTCGGCGGTCTTGTTCGCCAATCTCGGCCATGGCTTCGCCGTCGTAGGTGTGCGAAAGCCGGTCGAAGGTCTTGCGGATCGCGTCGCTGAGGGGGGCACCCGCTGCGTCACGTTCGACTTCGAGTTCTTCGAGCTTACCACCGACTTCTTCTGTCGCTTCAGTGACTTCTTTGGTCGCGTTGGCAACGAGCTTGGTCTGTGCCTCGACTTTGGCGGAGAGTTCGTCAAACTCAGCACCGACCGTGTCGGCCTTGCCCATCGATTCGAGCTGGGCGTCGTCGATCTTCGACTTGTCGGCTTTGAGCGTGTTCACCTCGACGAGCAACGCGGAGTATTCCTTGTTACTCGTGACGTTGTTCATCTTGTCACGCTGGCTGATGATGCGTGTCTCGATTGCGTCGGCTTCGCTTTCGAGTGTCGCGGCATGAGCCTTGGCCGTCTTAAGCTGTTGCTCAAGCTCGGTCGCGGCTTGCTTAAGCTGTCCAAGCTTGTGCTGCTGAGCATCACGTCGGCGGGTCGCGCCGTCGAGACGACTACGCATCGCGCGGACACGCTGGTCCAGTTCAAAGTAGCTGTATAGTTGGTCTTGTAGCGGCAAGGCAGAAGCGCTCCTGTTCATCCTTGGAACTATACCATAACGCCCAAGTGTTTTATCCATTAAGGACGACGCTTGTTTAAGGCTTGCGGGATAGGCGGTAGCCGTCTATAATTCGCGGCTCAATGTAGGGGCTGTAGCTCAGTTGGGAGAGCGTCGCACTGGCAGTGCGAAGGTCAGGAGTTCGAGCCTCCTCAGCTCCATGAAGACAAAACCCGTACTGAGGTGCGGGTTTTGTTGTAGACAGACCTAGAGGTCAAACAGTTGCCCCAGCCTTGGGCACCGCGTGAGCAGACCATGGCCATCAACTACCATCGCAGTATGTCTGAGCGTGGCCCGTTTATCAGCCCGCAGCTTGCCACTGAACTGCTGCGTGATCACCTCAACCCACTCATCACCGTTACCGATGTCCGCAAGCTTTACGGCGGCAGCGTCAACCGCGTCCTCGAATTTATCCTCGACCGCGAGCCCGGTTCGGTCGTCGTAAAAATCCACGACACCTCCGTCAAAGGCTTCTTCCAAGCGGAAGTCGACTCGCTGCGCTTCTATAAATTCCGCACGCACTTCCCCGTGCCCGACCTCCTCGCGTGGATCGAAGACGACGAGCGATACGACGGCACGATGCTCGTCCTGCAAAAAATCAACGGCATCACACTCGAAGCCGCAAGGCTAAGCGAACGCGGAAAAGCCGTCTTTCAACACGAACTCGGCGCCGCAATCAGCGAACTACACAACCACCAAACCGAAAAATTTGGCCCGGTCTCTGGCGGAAAACCCTACGACACATGGCTTGACGTGTTTGGCCCGATCGCCACGAAGATCGTTGAAGAGAATCGCGGCCTCTTGCCGTCGTCAAGCCGAGAGGTGATCGACCACATCGCTCGGCACTTGGACCATTGGCTTGATCACAAGCCTAAGCCGACGCTGATCCACGGCGACCTCTGGGCCAATAACATCATGATCAGCGATGCACACCCTGACCAGCCGCGCATCCTCTCCTTTATTGATAGCCACGCGACCTTCGCCGACCCCGAGTACGAGTTGGCCTACCTCCAGCTGTTCGGCACTGGCGGCAAAACTTTCTTCAATACCTACGCAAAAAAACACCCCCTTTCATCAGGCTTCGAGCGACGTGCGAAGGTGTACTGGATGTTCACGCTGTTGCAAAACGCGCAGCGCTACGGCGAACGCTATATCCCCCAGTGCGAACGGCTCGCTCTCGAGCTTCGCAAGTTGAGCAAGTGAAATCATTTGTTTCATAGCACCGCGGCGGGATCAGAGCCCAAGGCTAAGCGGGTCATTCGAATCAATGAATAGCTTCGACTCAGCTATCACGAAAGCAGACCCGGTAATCGTCGGGACGATCATCTGCTCATCGATGCGTTGATAGCTGGCTTTGAAAACACTGCCGATCACACTTTCTTGTCGCCACGTTTTACCAGCATCGAGCTTGCCATCGGCCGCAAGGCAAGCGACGGTCGCGCTGGTGCCGGTACCGCAGGGCGAGCGGTCATAGGCACCGCCCGGACAAAATGTGAAGTTACGACCATCGGCCAACGCAGGATCGCTTGGCGGGCCGAACAATTCGATGTGATCGATCAAGCCCTCGTCTTCACCGGCGATACCTTGGGTGTCGAGTTGCTGTCGGATGGATTTCGAGAGGGCGGCTAGGGCGTCGATGTTTGTGGCAGCGACTTCTAAGCCGTGGTCATGGCAGAGGAAGAACCAGTTGCCACCCCATGCGATGTCGCCATGGATCGTGCCGTGGCCGGGGATGTCGACCGGCACATCTTTGCGATAGCGGTAGCTCGGCACGTTGTCGATACTTGCGGTGTGTCCATCGTCATGAAGCGTGAGTTGGACATCGCCGACGGGCGTTTCGATGGTGTGCGTGCCGGGGGTGATCATCCCGAGGTGCGCGAGTGTGGTTGCTAGGCCGATGGTGCCGTGGCCGCACATGTGCAGGTAGCCGACGTTGTTAAAGAAGATGATGCCCGCAGCGGCGTCTGGGGAGACTGGTTTACACAACAAAGCTCCGACGATCACGTCGTTACCACGTGGCTCTAACACACATGCGCGCCGTACCCAGTCGTGCTCATCCCGTAGCGCCGCAAGCCGCTCAGCCATCGAGCCATTACCAAGGCCCGGTGCACCGTCAACGACAATGCGCGTCGGCTCACCGCCGGTGTGCGAGTCGATGACACGAAGGGTTTGAGAAGAATTAGACATGTGCCACTTTTCGGGTGCCCGGGCACCCCTCTATCGCGGGTTCATTGACTTACTTCACATCGATCACAGGATCACCCAGCACATCCATGTCCGGCGTGCAGCCAAGTCCCGGCGTCGTCGGCGCAGCCATCCGGCCACCAACGCGCTGCGGTGCATCCTTGGCCATGACGACCGGGCCGTAGCTGTTGAAGTCGGTCGAAGTGAACTGCAATTCACGCGGGCAGCTATGCGCAAAGTGTGCGATGGCAGCGGTGACGAAGTCGCCGCCCCATGTGTCTTCGAGTGTCATCGCGATGCCGTGGCTGACGCAGAGGTCGCGTGCTTGTTTCGCTTTGGTCAGGCCGCCGAGCTTACTGATCTTCAGGTTCACGACGTCAAACGCCATGTCCGCAAGACCTTTGCAGAGCATCTGCACATCATCAACACACTCGTCCATGACGAACGGGCGGTTGGTGTGGCGACGAACCGACAGGCACTCGTCATACGTCAAGCAAGGCTGCTCGATGTAAACATCAACATCTTTACACGCATCAACAACGCGCATCGCCTCGTGACGAAGCCAACCCGTATTCGCATCGGCGACGAGTTTTTCGCCAGGCTGCATCTCTGCTGCAACCGCGTGGATGCGTTCGATATCGACATCCGGATCCCCGCCGACTTTGAGTTGGTATCGCGTGTAACCCATCTCACGATAACCCGCGACGTTCGCCGCCATGTCGGCCGGGTCTTGTTGCGAAATCGCGCGATAGAGAACGAAGTCTTCGCCGAAGCGTCCGCCCATCAGCGTACAGACCGGCTGGCCGGTGACCTTACCGAGCAGGTCCCAGCACGCGACATCAATGGGCGACTTCACGTAGGGGTGCCCACGCAACGCGACATCCATCACGCGATTGACGTGCATGATGTTGGTAGGGTCTAGTCCGATGAGCGTCGGCGCGAGCTCTTCGATACCTGCACGGACGCCAAGCGCATAGGACGGCAGGTAAGCCGGTCCAAGTGGGCATGACTCGCCGTAGCCGATCAGGCCTTCGTCGGTTTCGAGCGCGACAACGGTCGAGTCAAAGACTTCGACATGCTTGCCGCCGGACCATTTGTAGCTCTTCTCATGGAGCGGGAGGTCGACTTGATACGCTTTGACGCCGGTGATTTTCATGTGTGATCTCGTCGTTTTGAATAGGGCGGTGGGGCGGGCATCTTGCCCGCCGTCAGACCGCAGGTCTGAGTACAAGCGATTCAAGGCTGCGCCTTGACGGTGGGCAGGATGCCCGCCCCACCTATGAAAACTCAATCCATTTTCTTAACCAACCGTCGCTGCAACATCCGCTTGCGTGTACGTGCCGTCGATCCATCGCCAAGCGTTGCCAGCATTGGCGTCCTGCAGGATTTCGGGCAGGCGTGGCTGGCGGACGCTGTCGTAGCTGGTCAGCTTGCAGAAGCGTCTTAGCGTGGCGGGGAAACCAACAGCGGTAAAGCCAGGGTGGCCGGTTGCGGGGTATGGTCCGCCGTGATTTTGTGATGAGACCACTGCAACGCCGGTCGGCATCTTGTCGTTGATCAGTCGGCCCACGCGGTCGGCCAGGTCCGGCTCGATTGTTGTGTAAGCCTCGTCATCGCTACCGTCTGTCGCGCTGTAGACACAACCCGTGAGGTTGCCTTCGAGCGTGCGTACGATCGCGAGCATTTGATCAACATCATCCGCAACAACAACAAGCGAGCTATTGCCAAACGCTTCGGTCTGTACTTTTTCGGGGTCGCTAAGGAACGACGCGCCGTCGATTTTCAGCAGCGTGTTGGGCAGGCTGAAGCCATCACCAGCGGAGCCTTCGGTGAGGCAGGTCGCACCGACCGACTTGATCGCTTCGATGCCTTGAGCCAAGCTTTTTTGACCCGCTTCGTTGAGGAGCGTGCCGCCGGTCTTGGCATTGAATTGTTCAGTAACTTTCGAAGCGAACGACTCGATGCCTTCGCCCTTGAGCCCGATGATCAGGCCGGGGTTGGTGCAGAACTGGCCGCAGCCCATGAGGACCGACCCAACGAATTGTTCGACGATGTCGTCGAGTTTTTCGCTAAGCGCGCCGGGCAGTAGCACGACAGGGTTGATGG
>JBGCDC010000027.1:0-9924 GCA_045105055.1 Phycisphaeraceae bacterium
TACGACCAGCAACGCGAGGATCCAGTGGACCGCGGGGTGCGACCAGATCGAGCCCGCAGCGGGGAGTAGCAGCAGCAAGAACGGTGCAGCCAGGCAGTGGATCGCACAGAGCAATGAAGCGCCGATGCCGAGGCGGTCGAGCCAGGTGCGCTCGGCGGGATCGATCGCTGCTGTGGGCGTATTGATCGCGGGCTGGGTCAGTTCGGCAAGCGGGAGATGGGGTGTGCTAGACATGAGGGTCACCTTGCTAGGGTTGGTTTGTAAACGCCGAGGGTGTCTTTCAACGCCGACGGCGGGTTCTTTTTTCAAGCATTCGATCGCTATGCACGACGACGGCGACGAGCAGCGATGAGACCTGCACCGAAGAGCAGGGCTAGGCCGCTGGTGGGCTCGGGGACGACGAGGGTGACATCGAATTCGCCGAGGGAGACTTCGCTGCCGGTGCTGATGTCGAGGACTTCGAAGCTGGCCGAGGCGGAGGTCAGGTCGCCTTCGGCGTTGGCGAGGATCCATCGGGGGTGGGTGTCGAATCCGGTGCCTAGTGCAAGGTCTGGTGCACCATCGGTGAAGATCAGGCCGCCGCTGAACTCGGTGGCGAAGTTGGCGTCTTTGCTGAGCATGCGGACGATGATGTCGCCTGAGAAGACGCCGCCTTCGGGGCCTTCAAACTCGGAGACGAAGCCTAGGTCGTCGTTGGGGGTCGGGGTTTCGTTGAGCGGTTCGGTCACGTAGCCTGCGAAGGTTGTGCTGAAGATCGGCGCGATGAGGGTGATGGACGGGACCTGACCGGTGAGGTCTAGGCCGGCCTCGATCTCGAACTCGAGTTCAAGCTCAGTACCGGTATCGGCTACGGCGATGTGCGGGGCACCGTCGTCTTCGCCGGCGAGAGCAGGGTTTGTGGCGATCAGGCCGGTGAGGGCAAGTGCGGTGAGTGTGGGGGTGTGGTTGAGTTTCATAACTAATCTATCTCCTGGTCAGAAAAAACACTGGCCGTATCCCGCGACTTAGCGGGCGACGTCGGGCCAGAACTGGTTGGTGGTCCATAGCTGGTTAAAGATGGTTGCGCCTGGTGCGACTTCGAAGACGTCGCTGCGGGCGAGCGTTTCAGCGTGGCCGTCGAGGTACATGTAGTTGGATTTTTCTTGGTGCTGAGCGATCTCGATCTGGCGGGAAATCGTTGCGTCGTGAGAGGAGGGGGCACCGAACCATGTCTCGGGGTGGACGTGGTCTGCGGTGGCGAAACCAGTGGTGCTGTCTTCGGCGAGTTCGACGGTGTAGATGGTTTTGGATGGGCGAGGCAGGCGGTCGATGTTGCTGAAGGGCTTGTATCGGCCGGCGATTTGGCCTGAGAGCATGAAGTTGGTGGCGTAGCTGACTTGGCGGAGTCGGCCGGCCTCGGGGACTTGCCAAGCTTCGCTTTCGTCACTTGGGCAGCGGTAGAGCAGTTTGCCGTCGACGTAGGGTTCGAGCTGGAAGAACCAGGAGCCCTGTTGGTCGAACGCCTCGCCGCCGTGGCTGAATCCGACGTTGGGCAGGTCCATATCGTTCTCAACCGCATAAGCGACCGTAGCGAGAGCCATCTGGCGGGCGTTGCTCAGGCAGATCGTCGTCCTCGAAGCACGCTTCGCCGCACCGAGCGCGGGCAGAAGAATCGCGATCAGTAGCGCGATGATGCTGATCACCACGAGCAATTCAATGAGCGTAAAGCCTTTTCGAGACTGGACTAACATGGCACACCTAACGAGAGTGAGTTATCAACTGTAGTGGATGATAGTGATAGTCCATTCTCAAATCAAGTGCATGGTCAGAAATTGCACTCATTTTTTTAAACGTGAATCGAAAAGCGCATGAAAAAACCCACGCGGGTGAGGCGTGGGCTTATCTGGGTGCTTTACATTAGATATTCGATCAGCGAGGGATCTTCGGGCTTTTTGGGGCCACGCCGGCCACGTTGCCGGATGAGGAGCGTTGGCCTTGAGGAGCGGATTTACTGCTGCTGTTGCTCGAACGCTTGGTGCTGCTGCGTTTGGTCGTTGTCTTTTTGTTGATGTTCGCGCCGGTTGCGCCGCCGATCTGTTCGTGGACGAACTCGGGAGCTTTGACGATGAGCATGCCGCGGTAGTAGCGGACCGAGCCGTACTCGCCGCCGTTGCCGCGCCAGATGTCTGGCTCGATAGTGTTTCGGATCATGTCTGCGATGCGCTCGGCCTTCTCTTGCTTGGTCAGCCGTTCTTCACCCTTGTCATCATTGTCATCCGCGAAGAACAAGCCGCCGCCTTGATTGCCGCCACCACGACCCGCACCGCCGCCACTATTGCCGCCGCTTCCGCCGGAGTTGGTGTTGCTTAGAGCGGCGTTGAGATCAAAGCCCGGGGCGTTGTCGAAGTTAGGGATGTCCATCAGCAGGTCGCCGATGAAGTAAAGCTTGGTCGTCGAACGCCTGAGCGCATCCTCTTTCGTGATGATGCGGACGTACCACTGCTGGATATCGAGTAGCAGTTCGTCATTCGCCAGCGGATCGGGGTGGATCTGCTGGATGATGAGTTTGAGGACTTGCTCCGCGGGGACCTTGCCGAGGCGGAGGGTCACGGGCGCGTTCGGGTCGATGCCTTGCGCTTCGAGCGCACGCCAGTTGACGACGAGTGGGACGTTGGTTTGGTTGGACCAGATTTCCAGCGCGAGTCGGCCGGACATCTCTTTGAAGTCGACGGACGTCAGCGTCTCACGCATCAGTTGCGCGGGTGTGGCTCGGATGACTTCGCCGGTGCGTGCATCGGTATAAACGGTGTCGTCTGGGGCTTTATCGTTGATACCACTGGAGAGTGCGGAGGCGATATTGTTGACGCGCTCGCTACGCGACTGACCAAGAGCGGGCATGCTGACGGCAGCGACGAGGCAGAGAGTTGCAAAGAGGGGACGGCGTTTCACAGGCGGGCCTTTCGGAGGGAGGGGAGGCGGGACGGCGGACCACACACATCCACCGCTATGCGATCATATCGGCCGAATCACCCGTAAATCAAGGGTTTTCTTGAAGGTTCGAAAGATTATTACGTGTGCGTAGACCGTGTGGATTAGCGAATCGCGTAAGCCGTACGCCAATCGGTTTACGCTTGACCTTTTTGACTCAGGTCCGGTGGGTTTTCGGCGAAGGCTCTTGCTTTGGGAAGTAAGAGCTCTTGCGAAAGGATCTTGATGCAGGCAGCGACGGGGACGGCGAGGACGATGCCGAGTAGGCCTAGGACCGCGCCGCCTGCGAGGACGACGAGCAAGACGGTGAGTGCGTCCATACCTGTGGCCTTGCCTTGCACCAAGGGCTCGACGACCCAGCCATCGAGGGATTGTGCAGCGACGTAAACAATCGTCGGGCCAACGACCGCCCAGAGGATTGCCATCCCCCCGCCGCTCGCGCTATCGACCACCGTCAAGATCACAGCCAAGGGCCAAGATAAGACCGCAGCGAACGGCAACAGGTTCAACGCGCCGCCGAGTACGCCCAGCAATAGCCAGTACGGCACGCCTGCGATCCACCAACCCAAGCTCAGCACGATCATCACGACCAGCGACTGGATCAGTCGGCCACGAATAATCGCGGAGACGGTGGCGTCCATCAGGCCAAGGATGCGGAGGGTTTCGCTGCGATAAGGCTTAGGAATGAACGCGCTGAACCAGCCCTTGAGCCCTTCGAGCTTCCACGAAAAGATGAAGAAGCAGAACGCGGTAACGAGGACAAAAATCGCGGCGTAAGAGGCGTAGCCGAAGCCGGTCATCAGTGCGCCTGCGCTAAGGCCCAGCGCTTTCTGCGCCGCTTGCGTATCGACTTTCGTGAAGTCTAAAGATTCGATGAATACCTTGATGCGCTCGCGTGCCTCGACAGGATCGGAGTTAAACCAGCCCAGAACGGTCTCGGCATAGGCGGGTGATTTTTGAACAAAATCAGAGACCTGATGCACCACGTTCAAGACGATGACCGGGATCGTGATCGCAAGAACAAGCGCGACGACGCCGAGGATCAGCCCCGCGGTGACTTGGCGTTTGATGTTGTATTTCGCCTCGGCCCAGCAGGTCAGTGGGCTGAAGATGTAGGCCAAGACGAGCCCGAGCAGGACGGGTGTCAGTACCGGGCTGAGCTTATTGATCAGCCAGAAAATCGGCGGGAACACGAACGAGAGGAAGAGGAAGAAGACGATGGTGCCGAGCACCCATTGGAACCACAGGCTCTGCCAGACGTAGCGGGCCTTGGACGGGTTTTTTTCGCTCTGGTTTTTTTGTACTGGCTGTTCGTCGGACTCGGTCATGACAACCCCTGTATGGATGCCGAATAAGCATCTTTTTAAATAGCCGCCGCCTCGAGGTGGGGGTTGGACGCATTTTACAGCACAACCCCCACCTCGCGGCGGGGGCTATTGATCAATGCTTTAGATGGCAATCACTCGCCGGATTTGCCGAGCATGAGGCCGGGCTCGAAGGCGCTGGCAAAGTCGAAGACGTTGTTGAAGTCGTGGATCGTGTCGTCGTCGGTCTTTCGCATGAGTCCGCCGTCGACCATAGCAAAGACCATTTGGCCGAAGTCTCGGCAGCTTGTGATCGACCAGCGTCGCAGGACGGTGCGGGCGAGCAGGCCGTACTCTTTGATCGCGAAATCGCGGAGGCCTACGCAGAGGTCTTGGCCGCTGACATGTCGCTGAGTCTCAAAGTCGTCGGTGTCGAGCGGGTCGAAGTCATCGTCCTCGTCGATCTGGCCGTGCAGGCGTGTGACGGTGAAGTCGAGGCCGCGCTGGATGAAGAGGTACGCGTCGACAGGGTAGCGTGTGCGTTTAGCAATCGTGGCGAGGTCTTGGTCGATCGACATGGGGCTGGATGCTCGGCTATCGGGTCGTTGAGGCGGGCCTAAAGCTTGAAACTGAAGTATAGCCTGCGGATCGGGGCAGCGCCTAGGCGAGTTCACGAATCGGAGGTGGTTTTTTATCGCATTGTGGCGATGGGTGGTCTACCATGCCTCGCCGTGAGAACTGACGCTCTAGATTACCACCTGCCAGACGAATTGATCGCGACCCAGGCCGCTGAGCCTAGGGACAGCGCGAGGCTATTGCTGGTCCGCCGCGACACACAAACGCTCGGACACCACCGCGTCAGCGACCTGCCAAAGCTGGGCTTATTTAGCTCCGGGGATGTGATGCTCGTCAACCAGACGCGCGTACTGCCCGCGCAGCTGACCGGCAGACGCATGGCCACCGGCGGACGCGTCACGGGGCTATTCGTCAACGCCGACAGCGATCGGCTATGGCGCGTGATGCTCGAGTCGCGCGGCACGCTTACGCCGGGCGAAACCATTCAACTCACTTCGGATGACGCCGACATCGAGCCCGCGGATCTCGAACTCACCGTTTCGCTGGGCAACGGCGAATGGCGGGCTCAACTCATCAGCGAAGACGACACCGCGGCGGTCCTGCATCGCCTGGGCAAGACCCCCCTGCCGCCCTACATCCGCAAGCAGCGCAAAAAGCTGGGCCAAGGCGAGATCACAGACGACGACCAACACCGATACAACACGGTCTACGCGCAGTCGAACAGCTCAAACTCTGTTGCAGCGCCGACCGCAGGGCTGCACTTTACCCCTGCCCTGCTCAACGCGATGGAGCAGTCAGGCGTCCAACGCAAAGCAGTCGATCTGCACGTAGGGCTAGGCACCTTCGCACCCGTCCGCAGCGAACAACTCGAAGACCACGACATGCACCGCGAGTCGTACTCCGTCCCGCGCGACACCCTCGACGCTATTGCAAACGCCCGAGCCAACGGCAACAAGCTCTTCGTCGTTGGCACCACCACGGTCCGAGCACTCGAATCATTGCCCGAAGATGCGATGAAGCCCGGTCAATACCCCGACGGCATCACCTCCAGCACGAACCTGTTCATTCGGCCCGACGCGGGCTTTACCTTCCAGTACACCGACCGATTGATGACGAATTTTCACCTGCCCCAATCGACGCTGCTCGCGCTCGTTGCGTCTCTGCCCGCCATGGGCGTTGATCGGCTCATGGCGGTCTACCGAGAAGCCGTCGCCGAGCAATACCGCTTCTATTCGTATGGCGACGCGATGTTGATCGTCTGATGGGGGAAGGGAGTCGGGAGTGGGGAATCGCAACCCATAACAAGCCGATCATCCGCAAGCACGTTAGAATCCCTGATTCGCAAAAAGCTGAGTCGACCTAAAACAGACTCTCTACTCACGATTCCCTAAGACACCCATGCCCTTGGACCAGCCCGACGAGCACGACCCGACGAACGACCCCGACTACTATCGGGGTGAACTCGATGACGAGGGACACTACAAGCTCGACAGTGACACCACGATGCCGCTGGGAGATCACCTCGAAGAACTCCGCAGCCGAATCGTCAAGATGCTCATCGGTGTCGTCCTCGCGCTCGTGATCACCGTCGTCTTCGGCTTCCAAATCATCGGCTGGCTGGCGCAACCGCTGCTCCACGTCCAGGCGATGCTCGGCGTCTCCGCCCAGCCCATCCAAACCGACCCGACCGCGGGCTTCACCAGTGTTTACCTCCGCGTCGTGCTCATTGCCGCGGTCATCCTCGCTGCCCCGTGGATCATTTGGCAGGCTTGGCAGTTCATCGTCGTCGGCCTCTACGATCACGAGAAAAAAGCCGTCCACATCCTCGCGCCCTTCAGCACGATCATGACGTTCCTCGGCGTCCTGTTCACCTATTACATCTTGCTGCCGATCTCGCTCGCGTTCTTCATCAACTTCGTCACGTACTACCCGGAGTACAAAGTCGATACCGAGCCCGCGATGGTGACGCAATGGGTCCTCTCGCCTTATAAGAATACCGATCGTGTGACGCGCCCCGACGATTTCATCTTCGACCTCAAGCCACTGAATCTACCGACGCTCGAAACAGCGCCCAAGGACCCCGTCGAAGGTGACGTCTGGATCAACGCCGAGCGCGACCGCATTGAGATGTTTACGAATGGGAAGCTGCGTGTCATCGACCAACGCTCGACCAATCTCATCACCCCGCTCCCCGCGATGAATGAGTACATCAAGTTCGCAACCTTCATGATGCTCGGCAGCGTCATCGCGTTCCAACTCCCCGTCATTATGCTCGTCGTCGGTTGGACGCAGGCCTTCGACCCACGCAGCGTCCAATCCATCCGTAAGTACGCGCTCTTCGTCTGCTTCGCGCTCGGCGCGCTGCTCACGCCCGCTGACCCGCTGAGCATGCTGGTCCTCGCGATCCCGCTGTACCTGCTCTTCGAGTTCGGCCTGATCCTGATGAAACTCACGTACAGCCGAAAAGACGAAGCGATGCCTAAGGACCTCTAATCAAGCCGTTCGCGGGGTTCGCTCGTCCACTGCTTTCCGATATCAGCCCCGTCACGCTCCCGGCAACGGCAGCAAGTCTTCTTGCGTCAATCCGTTCGCCAATCCATCCACAGGGAACGCACGATCAATCGTGTATTCGCCGACGGCTGTACGCCGCAGCGCCGTGAGGTGCCCGCCCGTGCCAAGCAACTTTCCAACGTCCCGCGCGATGCTGCGGATATACGTGCCCTTGCCACACCTGATCCGTACCTCAAGCCTTGGCCAGTCGTAGGCCAATCGCTCGATCAAATCGACACGCACCTCGCGTGATTTCATCTTAAGCATCTCACCCTTTCGAGCCGCCTTGTAAGCACGCTGACCATCGACATGGATCGCTGAAAAGTTCGGGGGGACCTGCTGAATAAAACCCGTCTGCTGCTTCAGCGCCGCATCGATCTGCTCAAGCGTCGGCGGCTGATCGACTTCGACCTCCTCGCGCGGCATCTCTGCATCATCGCTGGCGGTGAATGCGCCCAGGTCAATCGTCGCTTCGTAGACCTTGTGCTGGCCCATCACTTGATCGACAAGCTGCGTCGCCTGCTGGCCCACACACATCACCAACACACCGGTCGCTAGCGGGTCGAGCGTCCCCGCGTGGCCGACCTTCAACTTGTTGGGACCCTTCACCTTTCCACCTGCTGCGCCACGCACTTTGCGCACCGCGGTCATCGACGTCCAGCCGATGGGCTTATCGATCACTAGCATTCCATTGAGTTTGATTCGTGGTTGCTCGTCCATCATCGCGTCTTTCCAAGTCGCTAAAGGTTTGGCCAGCTTGATCCTGTGGCTGAATCCGATAGCATACGTGGCCCACCGCGGGCAAACATACCTTATGGAGAGGTGGCTGAGCGGTTGAAGGCGCACGATTGGAATTCGTGTGGGGGCGCAAGCTCCTCGAGGGTTCGAATCCCTCCCTCTCCGTTCTGTTCTAACGCCCCTGCAACTCGCTGACGATCAGCAGGTTGCAGGGGCGTTATTCATCGTCAAAACCTTTAAAAATGGGTCAAACGCAGAGACTGCCGATCCCTTTGGGACCCACGCCGTTCGCGTCGACCTGCCGTTCTTCATATCTGTTCAAGCGCAATACGCCCTGGTTATCGAAGCCTTTGTCCATCTTCGAGCAAGCGCTTTTCGAGCTCGGCGTAAGCCACGTCTTGCACGCTTATGTTGCCATCGATCGCCATGGCGGCGGCGGTCCCCGCGCTCTGGCCGAGGATCATGAAGACCGGCTCCATACGGATCGAGCCAAACGCGATATGCGAAGACGAAACCGCCGTCGGCACGAGCAGGTTTTCCACCTCGCCACGCGCGGGAACGATCGATCGGTAGCTGATCGTATATGGGCCAGGCACCTTTGATTCGATATTGCCTTCGTTTTGGACCCATCCGCCTGCCGTGACATACCGCTGCACGTTGTGCGAATCCATCGTGTACGAGCCCATACCAACCGGGTCTTTACACTTGCGTTTGGACATGCAGTCTTGTTCGGTCATCACGTAATCAGACACCATCCGCCGACCCACACGGATATAAATCATCGACGGCCAATGGCCATTATCAATGAACTCATCCTTGGCATAGCCCCACTTGCTCACCTCGCTGCGGACGTGCTTCGGAACCCGCGGATGGTTCGCAAGTGTCCACATAAGCCCGCGCTGCCAGTGCTCGTGTGCCAGTTCGATCTCGCGTCGCTTTTCGTAGCTCGCTTCGGGGTATTCATCCGAACCACCGATCACATTCATTGAAACCGCCCAACGATTGTTTGTGTCGGTCTTGCGGTTAGGCATTCGGCCGGGCAACCAAGGAATACGCTTTTCGCCCGCCTCGAACATGCGGAACAACAACTCATAGTCCTGCTCGTCGTAGCCCTCGGGCTTCGCGAACGGTACAAGGTTGTCCGGCGAATCCGTCAGACACATGCGGTAGCAGTACGACTGCACGCGATGATCTGGGTCGCCGTCCTTACCGCCCGCATCGGCGTTGATCCCCCGCAATAAACCACTCTCCGGCTTGCCCGGCACCTTATAGGGGTCGACTCGATTCGTAACAGGCATGTCCTGAGGCACTTTGCCCATCCGACTATCGATCGTAAAGATGTGATGCACGGTCTTAGCGGTTTGGATGCCGTTAAGCGTTTCGCTGTACTTTGCGTTGCCCTCTCGGCCGACGGTGTAGCTGACGCCCGCAGCCGCCATGAGGTCTCCTTCGTAGGTCGTGTCGATAAACATCTTGCCTTGATAAGCTTGGCCGTTCTCCATCACGATCTGCGTGATCCGTTTGCCATCCAGTAAGACACCCTTACCCGATCGCCGATCCAGCCTCGCGTCGATCACTGGGATGTCAAACTCCTTCAACCAATCTTCAAAAACCCTCTCCGCGACCTTCGGCTCAAAGGCCCACTGCGCATCATCATCTCGCTTGAGATACCGGCCGCCTAAATAGTCGCTGCGTTTCTCCTGTTTCCAAAGCGATTCATTCTCATAGTTCTTGCGGACGCGCTGATAAAACTCACGCGACATACCGCCGATCGCGGCGCGCTCGCCTG
>JBGCDC010000028.1:0-1973 GCA_045105055.1 Phycisphaeraceae bacterium
GGCTAAACCGGGCACTTTCGCCGTCTTCATTCTTAAGCTACTAATAGCCACCCATCAAGCGTCGGGCCCTGAGTGTAGCTCGTCGGGGGGTTTTAAGGGTCACGTATCAAGCCGGTTCAGAGTCAGAATAAAGGCAAATAGATCGACAAACAAGCGTGAGATTAACCTGTCGCCCACGCGAGATCACACGGTTTTTTTGTCCCCTGATCCGCTTTCCCACTACGAAAACAGCATTAAAAACGGTCCTTGAAATTTTTAATGACTTGCGCTCTGGTTTGATTTTATTGCTGCCGAAGTAAAGCGCGACGCAGTAGCGTTACGCTCAATATTTATTCCTGAGGCAAAAATGAAAACGCAACGCAGCAACAACAACGGCCACTTATCAAATGTCAAACAACGTCTCGGCCAGGTGATCACTTTGATGATTGTCTGTCTGCTAAATGCAACACCACTCTATGCTGAGATAGCAACAACTAGCGAAGTGCCAACACCAGTACAGGCCGAACAGGTACAGCCCACGCCAGCAGCTACAACAGCCGTTGACAAAAACGCATACATCACTCGGCTCGGCACGCCCGGCACCTTCACGCCGCCAGTGCTACAAACAGAGACCCGCCCTGCCTTCGGGCCCGCCGCCGGCACCGCAGAGCCCATCGCGTTTGAGCTTAAAAAATCTATCGATGCTCGGCTCGCTTCACTCTTCTGGCTCATAACCGCCGTCGTCGCTTTGATCGCCATCGCCCTGGCTTTTCACCTTTCCAAGATCAAACATGCCGACGGCAAGACTACACGTGGGTTCACGTTTGGCACCAAGCTCACACTCTGCTTTGGCGCCATCACCACGGTCCTACTCACCGTCGTCACCATCAACACCGGCGGCCAACTCGGCGCTAAAGAACGCATCGTAACTATCTCCAACCTCTCGAATGACGCCGCGATCATCAACGGCCTGCAATCCGACATCCTCATGGTCCGCATGAATGTCAAAGACTTCCTGATCACTAACAGCAACCATGACCTGAAGCAATACTCCGATTACTTTGCAGAAGCAGCAGAGAAAAAAGACTACGCTGGCAAGAGCCTTGAAAACAGCCCGCTGTACGGAGACCTAAAGCAGGTCGACGACATGATGCAGGGCTATAAAGCAAAATTCGAAGAGGTGGTCACTACGATCAGCGAACGCAACGGCATCGTCACCAGCCAGCTTAACCCCACCGGCGCTCGGCTATCCAGCCTGCTCGAAGCCATTACCAAAACCGCGGCCGCAGACGGCGACCCCGCCGCCGCGATCCAAGGCGGCAAGGCACTCAACAGCCTCACACAGGCCCGTGTCGCGCTCATGAAATACCTTCGAACCAGTAACGACTCTGACGTACAAGCCGCACTAGCACACCTTCAAAGTGGTGAAGACGAACTACGCCTACTACAAAAAGAAATCCAAAACCCAATCCGCATCAAGTGGCTCACCGAGGCAATCGAGGGCTACCAGTTCTACGCTCAACGCGTCAATCGGATGGTCGCACTCGTCAAACAACGCGACGACATCGTGCACAACAACCTTGACAAGGTGGGCCCACAAATCGCGGCCAAGTCTCAAGGCATGGTCAAAGCACTGCAAGATCAACAAGTCCAAATCAAGGACGAGATGATGCAGGCGCAAGCCGCTTCGCTCTTGAAAAGTATCTTGATGGGTGTCGCTGGTGCCTTGATCACCTTCTTCGCTAGCGTCTTCATGATTCGCGGGATCACCAAACCCCTCGCAAAAATCTCTGGCCAATTCCAAAGCATCGCGAAGTCCTTGGACCTCACCCAACGTATCGACGATACCCGCAAAGACGAACTATCGATCCTCACCGCGGCGTTCAATGGCCTAGTCGGCAAATTTAATGAAACACTCTCTGACGTCTCCAGTGCGTCCTCCGAAGTCGCTGCCGCCTCGACTGAGATCGCTGCTTCTGCTGAAGAGATCGCGG
>JBGCDC010000029.1:0-3875 GCA_045105055.1 Phycisphaeraceae bacterium
GCTGCTGACTGATGAAGACGGTGACGAACTGATCGCCCAGCGATCGAACATTACGCTCCAGCCGATGCGGCCCCAAGGTGTCTGGCTCTACGCGACGCCGCCGATGTCGACACGTGCGGGGCAGACATGGGTCTTCCAAGCGGTCGAAGTGCAAAGCGGCGAGCTCCTCAATCAAGTCGAGCTTCAACTAAGCGACAGCGCGATGGCGAGCCCATCGGTCAACCTCGTCGGCTTCTGCGGGTTTAAGGGCCTAGGCATGACGCCTTGGCTTCGCTGGTCGACGCATCACGAACAGCTACGCCTCGTGCGCGGCTTGAGCTTAGAGACGCTGCCGGACCGTTGGTACGGGCTGGATAGTCTGTCGTCGCTGGTCTGGATGCCTGGTGAAGGCGGCCAGCCAACTGATAACCGCATGAGCGACAGCAGCAAGCGAGCCCTGCGTGAGTGGGTCTATCGCGGCGGACACTTGGTGATCGTGTTGCCTTACGCGGGCCAGCAATGGACCGGTGCGGATTCGGGCCTAGCCGACCTGCTCGACCCAATAGGTGGCGATGCGATCAAGCAGGCCCGGGCGCGGCCGCCGATCTCGGTCTTTGGTGTGTTGCGCAGCACCGATCGGGTCGCGCTGAATTACTTTGATTTGAACGAAGCCTCGGGCTACACGTCGCTGGCGGAAGTCAACATCGCGCGTCAGCCAGAGAATCCGCCGACGGGTGCCAGTCCGGTTCCGCCTGACATGAAGCCTTTGATCGTGGGCAAACGCTTCGGCTTCGGCCAGGTCACACTCGTAGGCATCGACCTCAGCGACCCAGATGTGCTCAAGTCGATCGACGCGTTCCGTCTGCACCGCGTGTGGACGCGCATTTTCAACTGGCGAGCAAGCAAGACCGGCGAGCTGATCCCCGACAGCGAATTCGATAGCCCACAAACGCGCGGCCAATACTGGGAAGCCAAGGACGCGACGACTAAAGTCGAACTGGGCAACTGGATGAGCCAGCGTGTCGCACGCGAGGGTAAAACCGGCGCAGCGATCGGCTTGTCTTTCATTTTGTTCGTGCTCTATATCGTCTTCGCAGCGATGACGTTCCCCAACCTACTAAAGACCAAGGGCTGGCAGCGGCACAGCTGGATGCTCTTTGTTTGTATCGTCGCGTTCTTCTCGATCCTTGCTTGGGGCGGGGCGTGGTTGATGCGGCCGGCGACGACGTCGGTCTCGCACTTTACCGTGCTAGATATCGATGGCAATAACAACCGGGTGCGAGCGCAGTCGTGGCAGTCGTTGTTGATCCCGACGTTCGGCACTTCCGAAGTGAAGGTCGGTACAGAGAAAGACGGCTTAGCACGCATGGAGGTCATCAACCTCTTGGCCAGCCCGGGTAACGACCTGATGCCTGACTCGCCGGGCTATCCCGATCGTCGCTCGTACGTGTTCAACGCCGCCCAGCCCAGCGAAGCCCCCGTGCCGATGCGCTCGACGACGAAGTCGCTGAAGATCGATTTCCTTGGCCAGATCACGGGGCAACAACCGGGACTCGATCGACCATGGTCCATGCCACAGGCCGGGCTCCGTATCAACAACGGCCTACCGGTTGGCACGATCACACATGACTTCCCCGATGAACTGACCGATGTCCGCATCATCTACTGCCCTGGCGGCGAGCAGAAACCCGCCCGCCCCGGCGCGGCCCGCGAGCCGAATCGCCCGCTCGTCTATGAGTACCGCGTCAACGGCACGCCTGCCAACTGGGCGCCCGGCACGCCGCTGGCCTTGCCTAATGCACGCTCCGCGTACAGCCCCTTGTGGGTTCGTCCGCGCCTGGATATTAAGGTTCGCAATTGGCGTAACGAGGGCTACCTTGGACAGGCTATCGCCGACCGTGGCCACAGCAATGGCTCGGGCAACGACGCCAACATCGTCCGCGACATGCCGCTGATTTCGTTCTACGGCGCGTTGCCCCCGCCGGACTATGAGACGAAGACTGCGATGTTTAGCACGGATATCTACAGCCGATCGATGGTCCGCGATCTCGACTTAACACACCTGATCACCGGCCGACGCATCATCCTCATCGGCCACCTCCGCAACAGCCCAAGCCCCGTGCCCCTCACCGTCGACGGCGAAACCATCCCCAGCCAAGGCTGGACCGTCGTCCGCTGGATTTACGATCTCTAAGGCAACCCTATGGCGATGATCCAAACCATCAACTTGACCAAGCGCTACGGCGAGCTCATCGCGCTATCGAACCTCAACCTAGAGATCGAGCAGGGCGATGCCTTCGGCTTCATCGGCCCCAACGGCGCGGGCAAAACCACGACCATCAAGATCCTCTCGACACTCCTCAAACCCACGTGGGGCGAGGCACGCATCGACGGCCTATCCGTCGGCCCGGTCAACGCGCGGCAAGTCCGATCCATCATCGGCTATGTCCCCGACTTCTTCGGCTCCTACGAAGACATGGTCGTTAAGGAATATCTCGAGTTCTTCGCCTCGGCTTACGACATCAATGGCCAGCAGCGTAAAAGCGTGATGGACGACGTCCTCGCGCTGACGGACCTATCGCATAAAGCGGAAGCCGATGTGAACTCACTGTCCCGCGGTATGCAGCAGCGTCTATCGGTCGCGCGTGTGCTACTGCACGACCCGAAGGTACTGCTGATGGACGAGCCGGCGTCGGGCCTGGACCCGCGTGCTAGGATCGAGATGCGCGAGCTACTCAAAGAGCTGCACCGCATGGGCAAGACGATCCTGATCAGCTCACACATCCTCCTCGAACTTGCGGACCTCTGTAACAAGGTCGGCATCATCGAGCAGGGCGAACTTAAGTTCGTCGGCACGACCGATGAAATGCTCGAGAAAGCACGTACCGGCAACATCGTCCACGTCACCGTCGATCGCACCGACGCGGCCGCGGAAACACTCCGCCAAATGGACGGCGTCGTCGGCGTCGAACGCGGCGGAGTCGTGCTCAAGGTCGCATTAGACGAAAACCACACCGCCGCCGACATCGCCGGCCGACTCGTCCACGACGGCTTCCGACTCATGCGGCTGGAGCAAGAACAAGTCAACCTCGAGACCGCGTTTATGCGATTGACCAAGGGGTTGGTGCAGTAATCGATTCCAATGCTGTCGTGTAGCGGGTGACGCGCAGCGTCCTGTGTGAAGTATTTAATACCTAAATATTTCAGTACGCACGATCTCTTAAGCCAATCGCCGCAACGCTACGCGTCGCGGGGTAGTCATAACAAATTAATCAGCGCTCTCCGGCGACGCGTAGCATCGCGGCGATTCAATTGTCAGTACATCAATCAAAATAGGTTCACGCTTTCGATCCTTCGTTCGGGACGCATCGCGTCACCCGCCACACGGGAAACATTGAGATAAAAAAACGCCGCCTGACATCAGGCGGCGTTTGGTGTTTTATAAAACAGGCTGAGGTTTACTCGGCTTCTTTAAACATCTCGTGGTCCTTGTTGCCGCCGGACAGGATGAAGGCGGTGAGGTCACGCAGTTCGTTGGCACTCATCGAATCGATGAGGCCCGCAGGCATCGTCGAGACTTTCGAGATGTCCTCGGAAGCGATCTGATCAGAAGGGACCGTGACCGTCTTGTCGGGCTGGCGCGGGTCAGGCAGGACGACGACGCCGGCATCTGTCTTCTCCATCATTCGGCCGACGATGGTTTTGCCGTCTTTGGTCTTGATCTCGGTCATTGCATACTGGTCGGAGATCTCGTGGCTCGGCTCGATGGTCGCACGCATGAGCTCTTCGACGCTGAACTTGTTGCCGGAGGTGGTGCGCGGCGGGCCGATGTCCGCGCCCAGTTTGTCAACCACGTGGCACTGCGAGCAGGGTTCGGACTGGTAAACGCCTGCCCC
>JBGCDC010000030.1:0-1519 GCA_045105055.1 Phycisphaeraceae bacterium
ACTAGTGCCGTTGATCTGCCCAGCCGTAAACAAGCCCGGCACGACCTTGGTCATGCAGGTCGCGTCGAGCTGATGCGCGACAATCGTGTCGTACTCCACGGCGTACCCATACTTCAGCACCACCGCGTTTTCACAGCCCGGCAATGAACGGATGATCACATCTTGCACCTCAGCAGGGAGCGATGTGCTGATCCCGTTGCAATAGATTTCGTTGCTCTCGTGCGACTCGGGTTCGAGGTAAACATGGTGCGACGTGCGATCTGCGAAGCGAACAACTTTGTCTTCAATGGACGGGCAATAGCGTGGGCCAGCGGTCGTGATCTGGCCGTTGTACATCGGCGCCTTGTCGAGGTTCTCGCGGATCATCTCGTGCGAATGCGCATTGGTGTGCGTGATCCAACACGGCGTCTGCTGCATCGGCGGGAATACGCCGCCCGTCATGTCACTGAACGGGACAGGCTGATCATCGCCGGGCTGCTGTTCTAAGCCTTCGAGTTCTAACGACTCTCTCGCGAGGCGTGGCGGCGTACCTGTCTTAAGCCGACCTAGCTCAAAGCCCAATCGTTTTAGCGCACCGCTGATACCCTCCGCGGTCCCCTCGCCGACACGACCACCCTTGGCTTGCTGTTCGCCCGTGTGCATAATCGCACGCATGAAAGTGCCCGTCGTCAGCACGACTGACTTCGCACTTAGCGTGATGGGTTTCTCTGCATCATCGATAGAGCCGAACTCACCGCAGCAACCATCGGTCGGCGTCTCGGGTCCGTTCGTTGGCGCGGGCTTGTACTTCACGCCGACACATCGGCCATCTTCGATAACGAAGTCATCAACCAACCCCGCGATTTCGATGAGGTTTGGCCGGGTGTGCAACAGACGCTGGACTTCGCGGGCGTAGGCATACTTATCGCTCTGGCATCGCGGGCCATGGACGGCCGGTCCTCGGCTGGCGTTGAGTACGCGGAACTGGATGCCCGTCGCATCGGCAGCTAAGCCCATGAGTCCGCCGAGCGCATCGATTTCACGGACGATCTGCCCTTTAGCGAGTCCGCCGATCGCAGGGTTGCAGGACATCGCGCCGGTTTTACTCGGGTCCATCGTGATAAGTCCGACGCGTCCGCCGCTGGTTGATTGCAGCGCATTGGCCGCCGCCCAGGCTGCTTCTGCGCCTGCGTGGCCGCCCCCAATAACGATGACATCGAACTCGCGTCGTTTAGAAATCATGAGCCGTGCATTATAGCTATGGCTAAGCCTTGGCTCGTCGGGGGATCAGCTTTGCCGCTAGAAGGAGGATCAGGCCCACGCCTAGAAACACCAACCCGCCCTGCCAGATGAGTGAGCTAATTTGTCCCTTGGCGGCGCCGAATGTGTCGTCGATTCGATCTTGCTGTACCGCCTGATCAAGGTTAGTGACCAACGTGTTCAGCTCGGTTGCGGCATTGGCTAGCTCACTGACCGCGACGGTGTACTCGTTGATATCGAAAGGTTTGTTTGCTGGGTCGTCTTCCTCAGATTCAAATTG
>JBGCDC010000031.1:0-3475 GCA_045105055.1 Phycisphaeraceae bacterium
CGTTGCAAGGCTCGATCGGGCCGTACACCGGGTAAGGCTCGCTCGCGTTGCCATTAAAGACATAGTCGGTCGAGTAGTGAACGAGTAGTGCCTGCGCCTGGCAGCAAGCCTCAGCGAGGTAGCCGACACCCGTGCCGTTGACGAGCGTCGCGACGTCTTCGCTTTCTTCAGCGCCATCGACATTTGTATAAGCGCAGCAGTTAATCACGACGCCGATGTCGGGCGTGACGAACTTTTTGATCGCATTCGGATCGGTGATATCAAACTCAGGCAGCTCAGCGGTGCGGTACGGGATGTCCTTGCTTTCAAGGAGCTTCCGCCAGGCGGTGCCGAGCATGCCGTTGGGAGCGATCAGCAAGATGGTGGGCATCGTGCTCATTTGAACTGCACTCCCCACGGGAAGTCTTTCACGCTGTCCCAATCACGCCGGTCTTCATCGGGTGCGGAAGGATCGTATTGATGTGTGACGAAGTAGAGCAGGCCAGCTTTCTCTGGCCCAACCGTCGCTGCACCATGCCACAGTGGTGGCGGGATGACCATGACGCCGGGCGCCTTCTCGCCGATGACTTTGACGTAGCCGACGTCTTTTTCTTCGTCGTAAACGCCGACCTTCAGGTGGCCATGCAGGCAAAGCCAAAAATCGGTCTGCTTGTGGTGCCTGTGCCAAGCCTTGACCACATCCGGGTACATGACGGAGTAGTTGACCTGTCCCGCGCCGTCGAGCACGCCGACGAACTGGTTCATATAAGACCAGCCACGATCATCCGCAAAGATATTCTGCGGGACAAACACGGGCTCGTTGATGGATTTCGCCTCTTCAAAGGCTTGGGCCAATGGGGCATCAATTGTTTTTGGGCTACTTAGCTTCACAGACACGGTCCCTGGGTTTTCATTCGGACAAAGAACTATCCTTTTCATCGGCCAACCCGACGAGCGACTAAGGCATTGGATCGGGCAAAAGGGGCATATAAACGAAGAACGCGCGTGATTTCTTTGCGCTAACGCTTGCTATATAGAAGAGCGAGAGGAAAGATATCAAATTACGCATTATCTCCAATCCATACACAACGCCCATATTACCCATTATTACATCTACGGGGACGCGTACAAAAGCGATTATTCGATTTACAAACGTTCCTATTTCAACTATGATTTTGTGCTCAAACCGCTGGGGTTATCGGAACTCCGGGATCGAGAAAAGAAACACGAGGAAATTATGGAAAAGAATCTCAAAGTATGTCTGTCTGCAGTTGCCGCTGTAGCCCTAACGTCCAGCGCTATGGCAGGCGCATCCTACGACTTCCACATCGACTTTACGAAGGGTCATGGTTCTGCGAACCACAACTCGCCAAAGTCCTTTGGTGATCATGATGGTGGCCGACACTACGACGACAAGTCCTACGTTCGCAAGAGCTATGCCCACAGCTACGACTTCGCTGACAACGGCGTGAAGGTCAATGTCGAAGCAGGCGTTGTTGCACCGAAAGACAACGACGGTACCGGCGGCACCAAAGACACCTACCAAGGCGGCAGCCAAGGCGTCTACGTCGGTCAGTTCCACGGCGGCCTCGGCGTGGGCTGGGAAATCAACCCCGGCGACCTCGACGACGACTACCACACCGTTGACGACAAGAACGGCCGAGACTTCCTCGTGCTCAACTTCCACGAAAAAGTCTCGCTCACCAAAATCGACTTCGATTACTTTGGCCCAACAAGCCGAAGCAAGGGCAAGAGCTACGCCGACTTCCAGGTCTACACCTTGGGAATCGACGGCGACCTTGTCTATACAGGCAACATCCCCTATGGCAACGGCAAGATCGAATTCGACAACCCGCTCGCTGCAGCTGCCACCTACGTCATCGCACCGAAGTCTGACCGTAAAGGTCACACGGACTACTTCAAGCTCCGCTCCGTCGGCGGCCACGCACACCCGACCGCGGTTCCTTCACCGACTGCCGCACTGGCTGGCGTCGTCCTGATGGGTGGCTTGATTGGTCGACGTCGTCGCAGCAACTAAGGCTATCGAACAGGCCTGACCACGGTTAGGCTTCATTCAACAATTTAAGAAAAGACGGCGTCAATGACGCCGTCTTTTTTATTACAACCATGGCGAATTGATAAAAGCGATGGCAAGTCGACCGGCTTATCGCTCGCCGAAGATCCGCTTGCGCAAAAGCCGTTGATCCAACGGCACAAACAAGAAAATCACCACGACGCACAACACCGCCGCAGCGGGCAGGTGCCAGGTGAACTTGCCCGCAACAAGTAGCCAGCGCAAGCCCTCCGACAAATGATGCAACGGGTTGAGCAGCACGATCTCACGCAGCACGACCACGTCCGGCAACGGGAAATACGTGCTCGACGAAAACGCGATCGGCATGATCACCAAAAAGAACGGCAGACTCATGTGATCGATCGTCGGCACCACAGCGGTAAAAAACAAACCCACCGAAGCGAAGGCCAACGCCGACAAAAACAACAACGGCACCACCGCAGGTAACCACTGCCACTCCAAATCTAGATAACCGAATAAGCCAAACGCGCCGAGCACCACTCCGAGCACCACCGCGTAGCCGGTCGCATACGTCGCCGCCCAGAGCGCCTCGCCCCAGACAACGTGCTCAAGGCGAACCATCGTTGTGAGCTGGCCCTCCCATGATTTTTGAAAGTGCATCCGCACGAACGCACCGAACAACGCCTGGAAAAACGCGATCATGAACGCGGTGTACGCAAGCATCCCCGGCGCGAGATAGTGCAGGTAGCTCAGCTCGAAACCCTGCCAAACAAAGCCATCGATCTGTCGACCGAGCCCAACCCCAAACGCAAGCAACAAAATCAAAGGCTCAAAGATCGGCGGAACCAACATCGTGTGCCAATTGCGCACATGAACACGCAAGTGCCGCATTAACACCGCACGCGATTGCCATTGAATAGCAGGGATAAAACGCTTCATGATCGCTCCTCCGACAAAGCGAGGAACAAATCATCAAGCGTCGGCGGGCGGACCTCGTAACGCAGATCTGCAAACGCCGCGACAAACATCGATAACTGCTTCGCATCAAACGCGACATGCCAATCAGTCAGCACCTGTGAGGGGCGGACCGACGAGCCGAAGCTGGACTTGATCCATGCGAGCGCGTCCTGCGTCTTTGACTCGACGGTATTGAGGATCACCACGTGTTCGCCGACGACATCGCCGAGCACTTGGGTCGCTTGGCCTTGCGCCCGGACCTTACCGCTTTGTAGCACTTGTAAGCGATCCGACAGCCGAGCCGCCTCGTCCATGTAGTGCGTGGTCAGCACGACCGCCATGCCCTGATCGCGTAGCGAACTGACCAGCTCCCACACCGCGACGCGGGCCTGCGGGTCCAGCCCGGTCGTCGGCTCGTCTAGAAAAACCACGCTCGGCTCATGCACCACCGCACGCGCGATCATCAGCCGACGCTTGTACCCACCCGACAACGTCTCAGGCGAC
>JBGCDC010000032.1:0-24380 GCA_045105055.1 Phycisphaeraceae bacterium
TGGGCGAGTATAGGTCGCGGTTAGGCGGCTTGACCCGGTGCAGCAGCAGCACCCGACCACGCTCATCAAAGAGGTAGCAAAGGACCGCGATCTTATAAGGCAGTGGCATGGCGGGTGTGAGGTGGCGGGGATCAGAAGTCAGGTGTCCGGCTAAGGCAGTGTAAAGCAAACAGTTTGACTCGGCCTTTGATCGGCCTGTCCACTGCGACCTGCAGCCCCTCACCTAGCAACATCACGCCGCGTTGCGCTCGTCGTCTGTCTCGTCATCACTCGATGCAAACGCAGGCGCGTTGCCAGGCTCGGTCCAGTCTTCGCACTGAGGCAGTTCGATGTCCATCTTGCAGGTCTTGCGGTAGCCCAGCTTGCGGATGACTTCGAGCACCTCGGTCCACGTTGGGAAGGGCTTGTCGTTGGCACGCTTGAACGCGTCGATGGCTTGGATGAAGAGGAACTGCTCGACATTCATCTCGCCCTCTTCAGCAGCCTTGGCGAAATCGCTGAGGCGACGTCCCGGGCCTCGACGGCGCTCTAGGCCGTTGGCGCGCGTGTCTACCACGTTCAATCGGCGGTCCGGGCCACGCTCTTTGTTTTCTTCTGCGTTGGTCGATTCAGACATCTTCTCGCTCCTATTTCAGTTCGTTAGGCTGAAACACTTATCGGTTGTAAAACACGGCGGGTTGAACACATTGACGCATTGCGGGCCATGAAAAAACGCCCGCGGTGGCGAGCGTTCAACAATAGCTTTTGTAACGGTTATGCCGAGCCGACAGGTCATGTCGCAACGTTCAATCATCAAGCAGGTCATCGTCATCGTCATCGTCATCATCTAAGAAGTCGTCGTCATCTTCATCCTCATCATCGAGGTAGTCGTCTTCATCTTCATCTTCTTCTTCGTCTTCCTCATCATCGAGGAAGTCCTCGTCGTCTTCGTCCTCATCCTCGTCTTCATCGTCGAGCAGGTCGTCGTCTTCATCGGATTCATCATCGTCATAGAAGACCGACTCGTCGAAGTCCTCTTCGTCTTCGATGGCAAGGAATCGGCCTTTTGCGAAAGGGTTGGTCGGTGTGGTGACCAAGCGGTCGGTATCGAGTTGCATGATGGGCATGGCAGGGCCTCGTTGCGGTGTCTGTTTGTTTTTGCATGGCATTTGCACATGCGTAGGCGGGTACACTATCGGCAAAAGTTGCCTCCGTCTCGCCATGTTTTACCAACCTTCGTTCAACGTTCAACCCCACTTTGTATTGAGCACGTCAGATTGTCAGAAACACCCCCCAACAAGCCCGCCCCTGACTCGCCTCCGCCGGTGTGGAACCTGCCTGCGGCGGTCGCTGCTTGGCTTGTCCCGGGGCTGGGGCACATCCTTGCTGGGCACGCCAAACGCGGGGCGATCCTGATGATCTGTATTGGCGGGCTCTGGCTCGTCGGGCTGCTCGTCGGCGGGATCAGCGTCGTCCACGCGCGAAGTGCCGATGGCGCGCTTCGCCCTTGGTACCTTGGGCAAGCTTTGATCGCTCCGTCTATCGCGGTGGAGTACACCCACGACAAGCTCCGTGCACGCAACGAGGGCGTCGATCCCAGCCCAAGCGATCTGTCGATCCCTTACCAGCCTGCCTACGGCCGAGCCGCCGAAATCGGCACGCTCTACACCGCGCTCGCTGGCTTACTTAACCTCCTCGCCATCATCGACATCGCTTACCGCGAGCCACGCAGCACGGAGCATGCACTCTCGCTCGGTGCAGGCCCCCCCTCGGAGCCAGCGTGATGCTTTTTCCCGCGATAACGCTGCTCGCCTACTACCCGTTCCTCGATCCCGCGCCGATCGATCGATACTGGCTGTGGTTCCTCCCGCCGCTGATTGTCATCATCGCGCTCGTCTACCGCACGATCAAGACCGAGACCCTCGTGGGCCTGCCCCGACGGGCCGCGTACCTCGCTTTTCAAATCAGCGTGTTCATGCTCCTCGCCGCAGTCGCACTCTGGCTTACGCTATTGTTTTTCTAATTACATCAACGCGTATTAATTCCCTATAGAAGACCACTGCTTGCCAGCTTTGAGGCACGCGGTGGGATCGTACGGTGACAACCTGACACCCCTCAAAACAGTAGACTGGCACCGTGAAAGACCTCCTCGCACAACTCGTTGAAAATCAGCCGCTCTCTGCCGAGCAAGCCGTCGATGCCTTTGAGCAGATCATGTCAGGCAGCGCTAAGCCCACCCAAACCGCAGCGCTCCTCGCGTTGATCCAACAGCGCGGCGCAACCGTCGACGAACTTGTCGGCGCTGCAAGCGTCATGCGCAGCAAGGCCGCGAAGGTTGCCGTGCCTAAAGGCCTGACCGCGATCGATACCTGCGGCACGGGCGGCGACCACGCAGGCACGTTCAACATCTCCACCGCCAGTGCTATTGTCGCCGCCGGTGCGGGCCGACCCCTTGATCTCTGCGTCGCGAAGCACGGCAATAAGTCTGTCACCTCCAAGTCAGGCTCATCTCAAGTCCTCGACACCCTCGGCGTCAAGCTCGCTGTTGGCCCCGAGACTATGACCAAATGCCTCGACCAAGCGGGTATCTGCTTCTGCTTCGCCCCTGCGCACCACCCCGCGATGAAGCACGCCGGCCCAGTCCGCGCCGACCTCGGCTTCCGTACGCTCTTCAACCTTGTCGGCCCGCTTACGAACCCCGCTGGCGCACCGAGACAAGTCATGGGCGTCTTTAGTCCCAAGCTCACCAAGATGATCGCAGAGGTTCTGCTCAAGCTCGGCTCGATCCACGCCATGATCGTCTACGGCGAGATGCCCGACATCGATGGTGACGGCGCACACCAGGGCGGACTCGACGAACTGTCCACCTGCGGCCCAAACCGTGTCTCCACCGTCCGCGACGGCCAAGTCACCACCACCGAGCTTGACCCGACCGACCTCGACTTGTCGCTGGGGCATCCCTCGGCCTTGCTAGTTGATAGCCCCGAGCAAAGCGCTCAAGTCATCACCGATATACTCGCAGGCAAATCAGGCGCTCCGCGCGAGATCGTCGCGCTCAACGCCGCCGCCGCATTGACCGTAGGCGGCGTCGTACAGGACCTGTCCGAAGGCTTGAGCCTCGCCTTCGACGCCATCGACACCGGCAAAGCCAAGGCCGCGCTCGACGCACTCATCGATCTGTCCCAACAAGACAAAAGTTAGCCGATCGCATCGGTAGGTCGGGTACGCCTGACGGTTTGTCGGCAAAGACGAGAACATCACCATGCCATACGTCGACGATTCCAAACCAAAAACCCAGGCGAATCTTCCGCCGATCCTGCCATGGTTTGCAGTTATCGTGATCGGAGCGCTCAGCCCACTGCTCTGGCTTGGCAGCCACCTCTGGTTCGGCTACTCGTACGCTGGCGCACTGCTTTCAGGCCTACTCCTTGGCCTTGCCGCGAAGTTCACTATGAGCAGGCCCATGCCATCCCTACGCGTTGCCGCGATCATCCTTGTCGTGCTAGGCAGCTTCGCAGGCTATATATGGGTCGACTCGAAACTCTGGACCCCTTTTATGTTCGACAAATCGATGACACGATTTTTTCGTGACTTCATCGCACTATTGATGATCGGTTTTGCGTGCTACATCGCCTTCGCATTGGCCGAGCCTCGTCGTGCTACACCTACCGTGCAAGGGTAAAACTATGTTGAGTTTTATAGCTAGTCATCCATTTCATCCGCTCGAAGGCGTCAATGTCTTGTATTTTGCGATGGAAGGATTTTGGATCACGATTGCTTCATTATGCATAATCGGGAGTGTTCTCTATCGCTTTATGAGGCGGCGACTTGTGAAAGTTGAGTCAAGCTAATCGTGACAGATTTTGCAAACATCTCCCTCAGCTTCGAAACCTCCGGCCGAACGGGACATGTCGCGCTCGGGCTCAATGACGCTTATCAAGAAGCCCGCGAGGTTGAGCGAACAAGACGCAACAACCTTGAACTCATCCCGACTGCTGATGCGCTGCTGCGCGATCATGATCTTTCGCCCAGCGACATCAATCACCTCTACATCTCGGTCGGCCCCGGCTCCTTCACTGGTCTACGCATGGCCATCGCCGCGGGGAAGATGCTCGCGCTGACCAATTCGGATCTGAAGCTCGTCGCGGTGCCGACACTGGATGCCCTCGCGTTTCAGAATACAAAAGCAAATCACCCCGTCGCGGTTTGTCTCAATATCAAGCGTGGCACGATGTACTGCGCGGTCTATCAAGATGGCCAACAAATCGTCGAGCCAGCGTTGCGCTCTCTCGATGAATTGACCGCCAGTGTCAAAGACCCATCGCAACTTAAGCTCGTCAGCGAAGTCGATCTCGACCACCCCGCACAGCTCCCGCTAGAGAACGCGATCGTAGACCCCCTCTCAACCTGGACCGTTGGTCAACGCCTCGCCAAAGCGAACAGCTTCACCGACCCACAGACCCTGCTCCCCCTCTACATCCGCGAGCCCGAGGCGGTGACACTCTGGAACGAGCTTGGCCGGGATTGACGGGATTGAGCCTTGGCGTTTCAATCTTTTGCCTTAATCCTCTCGATCCCGCAAATCTCGCTATCCCATCAAAACCTAATCATCTATACTGTTTGACTGCCGTCTCCCGCCGGCGAAATGATTTGCGGGCACATCGTTCGCTGTCTTTACGCAGTGACCAACGGAAACAAACCATGCCTTTACCGAAGATTGCTATCGTCGGCCGACCCAACGTCGGCAAGTCGTCCCTGATGAACCGCCTTGCCGGGCGAAAGATTTCCATCGTCGATCCGACAGCGGGCGTTACGCGCGACCGAGTCTCCACGTTGATCGGCATCCCCAACGAGGGTGGCGAGCAGGACCTCGCGACGCTCATCGACACCGGCGGTTACGGCATCGAAGACAGCCAACAACTCACCGCAGAAGTCGAACAGCAAATCGCCACGGGCCTCGCCGATGCCGATCTCGTGTTGTTCCTGGTTGATGCACAGACCGGCGTCGTTCCTTTGGACAAAACGGTTGCACAGGTCTTGCGAACCACTGCGGGGGATAAACCGATCATCCTCGTGGCGAACAAGGTCGATGCGGATCGACTCGAGCCCGCGGCGTACGACGCGATGGGTCTAGGCTTCGGTGACCCAGTAAAAATTTCCGCAACGACCAAGCACAACCTCGGCGAACTCTATCGTGTAATCCGCAAACATATCGACTTCGATTTATACGACACGAGCGAAGATCATGACGACGACTTAGGCGTCCTCGTCGCGGTCGTCGGCAAGCGAAACGCCGGCAAGAGCACACTCGTGAATGCGGTGGCTGGCGAAGAGCGCGTGATCGTTTCGGAAAAAGAAGGTACGACGCGCGATAGTGTCGACGTACGCTGCGAAGTGGAGGGCAAGATCTTTACGCTTATCGATACCGCTGGCGTGAGAAAAACCAAGTCGCTGGGCGGTGATATTGAGTACTACAGCCAGCACCGCTCGCTAAGGAGTGTGCGTCGTGCGGATGTGTGTTTGCTGCTGATCGACTCGTCGCTGCCGATCAGTCAGGTCGACCACCAGTTGGTTAACGAGATCAATAAGCACTACCGCCCGACGGTCGTGGTGATCAATAAGTGGGACCTCGCTGAGCAGGAGCACACGCAGGAAGAATACGTCGAGTACCTGGACGACTCGCTAAAGGGCTTGGTGTTCGCGCCGATCGTGTTTACCAGTGCGGCGAATAACGAGGGCATGTCCGAGGCGGTCGCACTGGCGATGAACCTCTACGAGCAGTCCCACCACCGCATGGGCACGAGCGAGCTAAACCGCGCCATCGAAGAGATCGCCAAGGAACGCGGCCCGAGCAACAAGTACGGCCGACATGCGAAGATGTACTACGCGACGCAAACGGGCGTGAACCCGCCGACGGTCGTACTGTTTGTGAACGACGCGGACCTATTTGATCGCAACTATCAGCAGTACGTGGTCAACCGGATGCGTGACACGGTCCCGTTTAGCGAAGTTCCGATCCGCCTATTCGTACGCGGCAAGGATAAGATGAGCGTTGAACAGCGTAAGGACATCAAGTCGCGCGCATAACTGATTTGAAAAGTGGAGTCGGCGGAGCAACTTAAGTTACCCCGTCTAAAACGAACCATGCCAATTGATTTCAAACAACACACGCTTAGTAACGGCCTGACTATCCTCGCGGAGGTCAACGACGACGCACACACCGCAGCGGTCGGTTTCTTCGTCAAGGCCGGCGCGCGCGACGAGACGCCCGACGTGATGGGGGTTTCGCATTTCCTTGAGCACATGATGTTTAAGGGCACGGACAAGCGGACCGCGGAAGATGTGAACCGCGAGTTTGATGAGATCGGCGCAAGCTACAACGCGTACACGAGCCATGAGCAGACGGTGTATTACGCGCACGTGTTGCCGGAGGTGTTGCCTAGCGCGGTGGACTTGTTCGCTGACATGCTTCGGCCGTCACTGCGTGCGGATGACTTCGATACCGAGAAGCAGGTGATCCTCGAAGAGATCGGGATGTACGACGATCGGCCCGAGTGGCGCCTGCAGGATCGGCTGCTTGAAGAGCACTACGCCGACCATGGCCTAGGCTACCGCGTGCTCGGTACGAACGAGACGGTTAGCGATCTCACCGCTCCTCAGATGCGTAGCTACTTTGACGACCGCTACAGCCCGGACAACTTGATCGTGTCTGCAGCGGGTCGGCTGGATTTCGATCAGCTTTGCGCAGATTTGGAAGTGCGATGTGGCGGGTGGGCGCCGACGAATGCCACGCGCACGTATGTCGCTCCATCTGAATCCGACAAGCGGATCACGATGAATCAGGACAACGTCAGTCGGCACTACCTCGCGATGCTTTGCCCGGGGCCGTCGGCGCAGGACGCACTACGCTATCCATCCAAAGTGCTTGCGGATGTGCTCGGCGACAGCGATGGCTCCCGCTTGTACTGGGCGCTCGTCGATCCAGGCCTAGCAGATGAGGCGGACTTCTCGTTTTGGCCGCACGACCAGACTGGCGCGTTCATGTCGTATGCGTCGTGCGATGCGGACCGCGCGGAAGCGGTCGAGAACAAACTGATGAGCACGCTCGAAGCCATCACGGGCGATGGCTTCGACATCAACGCGGGCGAAGTCCAACGCGCGATTAACAAACTCGTCACACGTGCCACACTGCAAGGCGAACGCCCGGCGGGACGCATGCAGGCCTTGGGCGCGAAGTGGATGTATCACGGCCGATACGTGTCGCTCGACGAAGAACTCGACCACCTGCTGGCAGTCAAGGTCGAAGACCTAGCGAAGGTACTCGAGCGGTATACGTTTAATCCGAAGACTATTGTGACGCTCGGGCCGGCAGGCTAGGATTCCCTCATGTCTGATCCGAAGCGGGATAGCGGTGCGGCCCAGCCGGTGAGAGGTGGGCTGCTCTATTGGGTTCGGTTTCCGGTGCTCGCTTCGTTGATGCGGATTCGATTGTTTTGCTGCGGATTAGTTTGTTTGCTGGGGGTACAGCAATTTTTGTCGCTCTACGGCTTATCGCTTATCGAGTGCTATGTGCTCAAACTCACCGGCATACCTTGTCCCGGCTGCGGTCTGACGCGAGGCGTGATGGCTGCCGCGCGGCAGGATTGGTCTGGCGTACTGTATTTCAACGCCTTTGGCCCTTTAGCACTGATTGCCGTTGTGCTGATGGTGTTGGGGTGTGTGTTGCCGACGCGGCTGCGAGATCGCTTAGCCGATGGCGTTGAAGCGGTTGAGCGGGCGACTGGGGTGACGAATCTCTGTTTCTTAATTTTGTGGGTATACTGGCTGTCGCGTATTTTGATTCTGGGCCGTGACCTTGGGGTTCGGCTTTCATCTCCGATTGTATGAGGGACATACTATGGTTGCCATGCTTACGATTCTTTCTATCCCCGTTAGTCTTGTTGCGCTTGCGTGCTGGATTTACACCATTGTCGTTGCGTTTCAAAAGGACTCGGTCCTGATGGGTGTGCTGAGTATCTGTCCGCTGATCGGCTTGATTCTTGGTTGGATCAATCACGCCAAGTGGGATCACACAAAGGTTATGGTCGTCTGGACGGGCTGCATCATCGTGAACATCTTCATTAATGTGATTGTTGCCGTGACTGCCTAGCGTGTCGTGTGACACATCTTTGATAGTTTTATTGCAGCAGCCCCTCCCCACGGAGGGTGCTGTTGTTGTATGGTCTGATCTTAATTGAACGTCCTATCATCACGCGTCAATTTATTCCGTATGGTTTTGCTTTGAACCCGTGAAAAACGCCTCGGCCTAACATTATGACCCACTCGATTCCCGATATTTTGAACGACCTGCGTGCCGGGAAGATGATTGTGCTGGTCGATGACGAGCAGCGTGAGAACGAGGGGGATCTAGTCTGTGCGGCACAGTTTGCGTCGCCGGAGCTGATGAACTTTATGCTGCGTGAGGCGCGGGGGATGATGTGCGTGGCGATGAGTGGGGCGGTGTGTGATCGTCTTGATTTGCCGATGCAGTCCAGCAGTAACACCTCGCAGCGCAGCACGGCTTATACGATCAGTGTCGATGCTCACGAACGCTTCGGTGTGACGACTGGCGTCAGCGCGGCGGATCGGTCCCGGACCTGTATGGTGCTTGCCGACCCGAATACACGGCCCAATGACTTGGCACGGCCTGGGCATATGCATCCGCTTCGTGCGCGCGGGGGCGGGGTGCTCGTGCGTGCTGGGCAGACGGAGGGTTCGGTGGACTTGTGCCGATTGGCGGGCCTCGAATCCGCTGCGGTGATCATCGAGGTCATGAATGAAGACGGATCGATGGCTCGGCGGGGTGACCTGGATACGTTCTGCAAGAAGCACGACATGAAGATGTGTAGCGTCGCGGACGTGATCCATCATCGGCTCGAGCAGGACATGCTAGTCCGCCGAGTCGAGCGGGTGCCGTTTGAGAACGCGTTGGGGCAGTGGCATTTGAATGTGTACGAGTCGTCGGTGGACCCGATGCCGCATGTCGCTCTGACATGTGGCGATGTCGGTGAGCCTAATGCGGATGGTGGGTCGGTGCCTTCGACCTCATCCGTGTTGGTACGCATGCACAGCCAGAACTTGCTCGGCGATGTATTTGGCGATATCACCCAGCCTTCGGGGCAGACGCTCGCGTCGTCGATGCGGATGATTCAGAAAGAGGGCAGAGGTGCGGTTGTCTATTTACGTCACGAGGGTATGGGCACGGGTGTGCTAAAACGCTTGCAAACACTCGCACTCTCGCCTGATGAGGAAGCCGCGCGTGTCGAAGCGATTAAGCCTGGTGAGGCGCACGAGCACCCCGGCGTCGAGCCCCGCAAAGATAAGCAGGGCTACGGCATCGGCTGCCAAGTATTGCGTGATCTAGGCATCACCGATCTACGCTTGATCAGCAACCACCCGTTCACGCCAGGCGCGTTGCATGGCTTTGGCCTATCGATCGATTCGTTTGTTCCAATCGATTAAACGATCGTAGAGCGGTAAGTTGAAATTAGATTTAGCCGCTTAATCATCATCACGGGTTGGAGATGTCGTTGCTGTAGCCACCGCCTGTGGGTGTGTCGGCATCATCGCTCAGCGTGTCTTGGTCGGTTGACTCGTCTTTATTCGCACTACGTGACAGGTTCGCGCTATTGCGTTGTGCGGAGCGATTGCGGGCTTCGTTGACGGTGAGTGGTCGGCCTTCGTAGTCTTTGCCCGACAGTCCTTCGATGGCCTTGCGAGCTTCGTCTTCGTTTGGCATTTCAACAAAGCCGAAGCCACGGGGTCGGCCGGTCTCTCGATCTTTGACGAGCGCGGCACGATTGACCTCGCCAAAGGGCTTAAAGAGTTCGACGATTTGCTCTTCGGTGGAGTCGTAGGGTAGGTTTCCGATGTAGACGCTGATCACTGTGACTTCCCGCGCATTGAGCGAGTTGACGTGGGCGGCCTCTCCGGTTCGGCGCGCACGGTTAAGTTGTCATCGATCCGTGATACTTGATCCGCACTTACCATATACATCCCATTCGCGTTGATCAAGTGTTACAAGTATGTTGCATTCCTTGATCGGACAGCGATTCTTTCTCATTTGAGACAGCGCGATTTTTGGATAATTTGTCACAGCAAAGCGGTTGCTGAAAACAGGCGTGTGGTTGCGTCGACGACGGGCCATCGCCATATCGCCTGATCGCATCTATTGGAAAGAACCTACAATCTTGATTCGTCAAAACCGTCTTCAGTCACTTCTTTTGTTCCGGAGCAAATCCCATGAGTCAGTATCCAACGTCGCCACATTCCGGTGGTCAGTTTCCAAACGACCAGTCTAACCAAGGGGCACCGGGCATCGCAATCGCGGCGTTGGTCTGCGGCATCATTGGCTTTTGCTTCGCGCCGCTGGGGATTGTTGCGTTGATTCTGGGGATTGTGTTTCTGAGTCAGTCGCGCGACGGTCAGCCGGGCCGAGGCATGGCTTTGGCCGGCACGATCCTCGGGGGTTTCGGACTGGTGGTAGGCGTCGTTGCTTTGCTGATCGCGATCCTACTGCCTGCGCTGGGTGCTGCACGAAGCACCGCGCAGCGTATGCAGAATAGCACGCAGCTTCGCGGGATTCATCAGGGTATGGTCACATACGCGAACTCGAATAAAAACCACTTTCCTGGCCTTGCAACCAACGGCGAGATCTTGGTCGATGGGGTACCGACCGGCAACAGCGGCGACGGCAACACGCCCCAGGCCCGCGCATGGATCCTGCTCGATGGTGACTACATGACACCTGAGTACCTGATCAGCCCTAGCGAGACCGAGGCGATCTATGACTACGCTGGCAGCGGACCTGTGACCAAGGACAACTACTCCTATGCCATGCTGAGCTTCGACAAGACCGGCGGGATCAATACGAACGCCAATACAGGTGAGCAGACGTACGCCATCGATCCGGCCACGTTTGGCAGGTCTCAAGAGTGGGGGCAAACCATCAACTCACAAACCATCGTCCTCTCTGATCGCAACACAGGGACCGACGCAAACTTCGGCGTCGATAGCATCCACTCCGATTCGCCGGGCAACTGGCGCGGCTCGGTGCTGTGGAACGATAACCATGTCGAATTCGCAAGCACGCACATCTTCCAGACGAAGTACGCCAACGGCTCGTTGAACAACAACGACAACCTCTTCGAAGACGACGGCACCGGCGGGTTCGACGCCTTGTTGATTTGGGACAGGCCATGATCTCGGGCTGGGCCCTTGAAGCTAGCTGAGTAACTGTTCCAGGTCTTCGCGAGACAGGTTAGACAGGACGTTGCCTTCGCCACCGACAATGGCGTCGGCGAGGTCACGCTTACGCGATTGCAGTTCCAAGATCCGCTGTTCGACCGTGTCTTCGCAGATCATGCGGTAGGCGAAGACAGGCTTCTTCTGACCGATGCGGTGCGTCCGGGCGATGGCCTGGGCCTCGACGGCAGGGTTCCACCACGGGTCCATGATGAAGACGTATTCCGCAGCGGTGAGGTTGAGGCCGACGCCACCCGCCTTGAGCGAGATCAGGAATACAGGCAGGTCCGGGTCCGTCTGGAACCGCTGGACGACGTCCTTGCGGTTTCGCGTTTGGCCGTCGAGGTAGGCATACTTGATCCCGCGTTGGTCCAGTCGCTTGCGGATGAGCGCGAGCATCGAGGTGAACTGGCTGAAGACCAGGGCCTTGCTGCCCTCATCAATGATGTCGTCGAGGCGCTGATCGAGTTCATCGAGCTTGGCACTTGGTGCGTTGTCGCGATCGATCTGAACTGCAGCGGTCTTGTCGATCAGTGCCGGGTGACACGCGGCCTGCCGCAATCGCAAGAGCGCTTCGAGCACCATGAATGTCGCTTGGCCTAGGCCCTTGCTTGGCGTGGCTTGGCCTTCCGGTGCGCTGGCGTCCAGCTGATTCATCAGGTTGCCGCGGTAATACGCACGCAGTTCATCGTAGACTCGGCGCTGCTCCGGTTCCATCTCACAGATGATCGTCTGCTCCGTCTTCGCGGGCAGATCGGTGAGCACTTGCTGCTTGGTACGTCGCAAGATGAACGGCCGAATCGCGGAGGCGACCTGCCCCAGTGCGTCGGCTTGACTCTTCTCATCGTCGCCGCCTGCGGCTTGATCGGCGGCAAGCTCGCTGTCCAAGCTGTCGGCGTCAAGTTCGACCGGTGCCGCGATCGGCAAACGATCGGCACGACGCGTCACGCCTCGGCCACCCGTTGCGGCACGGACTAATTCCGCGAAGCGCGAGGACGAGCCGAGCATGCCAGGGTTCAGATACTCGAAGATCGACCATAGGTCGCCCAGGTGGTTTTCGATCGGCGTACCAGTCAGCGCGAGTCGGTGATTCGCTTGCAGGAGTCGCGCGGCCTTGGCTGACTGACTCTGCGGATTCTTAATCGCTTGTGCCTCGTCGAGCACGGCATAGTCAAACTTCGTCTCACGAAGCTGGTCGATATCGCGACGCATCAGGCCATAGGACGTGACGATCAGGTCGTACTGATCAAAGTTGTCGTGGTACTGATCGCGATCAGGGCCAGCATACGGAAGCACACGCAGCTCCGGGGCGAACTTCTGGGCCTCATCAACCCAGTTAAAGACGACACTGCGCGGTACAACAATAATGCAAGGCCCAACGGGCTTTGCCTTGCCGTCGGCGTCTGTTGCTTTGTCTTTCGGTTGGTCGTCGTCGTCCCATTCGTCGAGGTGTTTCGCGTCGCCAAGCTTTCGAGCCTGAATCATCGCAAGGACCTGGACGGTTTTACCCAGGCCCATGTCGTCGGCGAGGATGCCGCCCATCGCGAAGCGACGCAGGAACGACAGCCAACCCAAGCCTTGCGACTGGTACGGACGCAGCGTGCCTGCAAAAGGCTCGGCCGGTTCAAGCGGGTGGATGCCATCGAAGCCGCGCAGTCGCTCGCGCATCTTTGCGTAGCGGTCGTCGACTTCGACGAGTTCTTCGTCATCGAGCAGTGCATCGAGCATCGCACCTTGGGAAGAGCGGAAGCGGAGGTGGTCGCCTTGCATCTCGCCCATCGCGGTGAGTAGGCCGTGATCTTCGAGCCATTCGGTCGGGAGTAGGCCTTGCGACCCGTCGCCGAGCGTGATCATGTTGCGACCCGCGCGAGCCGCCGCGAGGATCTCAGGCAGCGCGACTTGGTGTTGTTGCCCGTCTTCGCCGGTGTACTCGACGTTGCCACGCAACTCGAACCAGTCGATACCGGACGTGATCGACAAGCTTGGCGGGCCCGCGGTACGGATCAACTGCTGGTCCGCAAGTACTGCCCACTCTTTTGTAATCAGCTCGGACACCACCATCGGCATCAGCTTGCTCGCAAGGAGCATCGTGTCGCCCGAAGGCGTGCTGATATGACGCAGCCCTAGCGAGATACACGTATTGATCGCGTCGCGCTCTGCCCGACGGTTGCGTCGGATCAGGTGCGCGCCGTCCGCGACGAACCCATCTTCATCGAACACGACTTCTTCGTCGCTTTCAACTTCAGCTGGAGCCGCTTCAGTGTTCTGGGCTTGCTCTTCGGTGGGGGGCGTAGCCTCGGCGTTTTGGTCTGCGTCTTCAGGTGTGGTTACTACTTCCGCATCGCCAACCTTGGCCACAGGCACGAATCGTCCTGGTGCGATAGGGCTGACGCGCTGCTCGCCGTAAGCGAACCACAGCCGTGCGACGACGTTGGTCTTCGCGGTAGACGGCGCGAGCTCGACAGCGGGCGCAGACGTCGGACTAAACAAATCCAAGTGTGGCACAGGCTGGATGCTCTGCTCCGCTCGGCCCATCCCCTCGGGCAAGTCCAACTCTGGCAGGTGCGGCAGCAAGTACAGCCGATCCAAAAACTTCTCGACTTGGTCCGCCTCAACGCGCATCACCGATCGCTCGGTTACATCGTCGATGTATCGTCCATCTCGGAACTGGCTGACCCATCGCCACGCTTCGCGGTCGTCAAACCGCGCAGCCTTGCCATTATGAATCACGAAGCCATTAGGTCCGCCCAAGACCAATTGCGGCGTCTCGACCGGCACCCGGCGGCCACCGCGACGCATCTGCAAATCAATCAGCAAATCGCGAGGTTCGTCATCTTTCGCTTCCGCATCGCCGTCGTGCTCATCAAGGTCGTCGAAGTCGTCAAAGCCATCGAGATCGAGCATCGCCGCGCGAATCGCATCTAGTTCTGCGTCGGTCTTTTGACCCACTTCGGTGGGCTTATCTGCTGCCGGTGCCTGCTCGGGCTGTTTTTCGCTTTCAGCCGCGCCCTCGACTTCGCCTTCTAGACTGACGAGATCCTCCTCGTAGACCGCGTGCAGGTACAGCGACCACGGGCCATCGCCTGCCGCACCGTCGTCCCACGTAATCGCGCGCAATACTTGTTCGTCCGTCTCGGGATTGTCGACGTAGCACCGCCGCGTCGCGATCATCTGCTTGAGCAGTGGCACCTGCGCCTGTGGTGGCACGCGGTACATCGCATGGCTACGCGACATCGACCACGTATCACTCGCCTCGTGTTCAGTGACCCAGGTCCCACCTAGCAGCAGCGAACAGATCTCCCGGTCTCGCGGGTCGGTGAGCGTATTCACTAGATCGCCCGATACCTTCAATGGCTTGGGCTTACCCCAGCCCGTGCCGGTCGCGACGCGTTGACGCATCTCGATCACTAGGCCGTTATGCCGTTGGCTGGCTCGTGGCAGCACGGCGTAGCACACCTGCCGCTGCACGGGGAACACACTCGTCGCTTGGTCCTGCGCATCAGCAGATGACGGCCGAAGCATCGTCAAACGCCCAGCCCACATTGGCTCGTTGCCCTTACGCATGCTCAGAGATTCGCCCTCGCGCTTGCGTGCCTTTGGCGGCTGGGGCTTGAGCTTCATGATGTCCATCAGGCTCGCGCCGGGCCCATCGTCTTCATTGACGAGGTGTAGCAGCGTCGCCCAAATATTTTCACAGAACACGCCTTCTTCGGCCTGAGACGAGTCGCATTCGATCACCGCCTTGTTCTCTTCTCGACGAACACTGACCGTGACGAGTTCGTCGCCGTCGACCTGAGCGCGCAGTAATTCACCGTCCTCCGGCTCTAGCCGAGTGACTTTTTGTGCGTTGAGCAGCGAGCGCCCGCGCATCTTGGCTTTGCTCTGAAAAAACTGTGACCAGGCCGTGAGTTGTGACAATCTATGATTCCTCGATCGATCAAAATTTTGAATCGCTAAGCCTAGCTAAATTAAGCAAAATTAGCAATTGGTCGCGCTCGAAAAAAGTGGTTCATCGTTCGTTCGCGCGCCAGTACAGCGTCACAACCAGCGGCTTGTGGTCCGAGCCTTTCGCGTGGCCGATCTTTCGATCAACGGTCACGAGGTCGTTGCTGTGCAGCAGGTGGTCGATCGGAATCATGCCCAACGAGCCGAGCCCAGCGGGCCAAGTCGGTGCTCGGCCGTACCCCACCTGCGAGTTGGTCAACGCGCCCGCCGATTGCATGTCGCGGAACGCGGTCGACCAAGGCGTCGCGTTGAAGTCGCCCACCACGATGCAAGGCCCACGCTGTGTCGAAGCCCACTTCCCAGACGCCTCCAACATCGCATCACGGATAGTTGCATATTCCATACTAATTGGTGGTAGAGGGTGGATGCTCAGTGCGTTGATCCATCGGCCCTTAAACGTAAAACTGACCTCGATTACAGGGATTTGTGCGAATCCATCGGTCAAGTCGAACGCACGCGACCCGGTGATCTCGATCGCACGATCGGTGCGGACAAAGCAAGCGATGCCGAAGTTATCGGTGCGAGCGTCCTCAACCACGAGTTCGTAATCGGTCAAGCCTGTTTCTAATGCATCCAGCCAACGGCGGTTGACCTCTTGGACAAATAGCAGGTCGGGTGCATGGCGGTCGATCTCCGCGATGACGCCCGTGTGATCGGAGTTGCCCGTGTTCACGTTGAAGTGCATCACCGTGAACGGCACGCCCGTCGCGGGATCGCCCGGCGAGCCAATGTACAACGGTAAAACAAAAGTTAGATTTAAGACCAGACCCAACATCGAAACACCCGCCCATCGCCAAGAGCGCAGCAGCAATAAACCAAGCGTCGTTATAAACAACACAAGCAGGCACTGGAATCGGAAGTGATTGCACAGGTCAAGCAGCCAGCCCCATCGGCCAAGCAACCCCAAGAAGCTCGGCAACAAGGCGCCGATCGCTACAACGATCACAAGCCCGCGGACCACCGCCGACCTGCTCGGGAGCGGGGCCTCACGCAACTCGCCGGTTTCTACTTCTTTTACAACGTCATCCATATCGATCCACGTTAGCATGGATACAGGTTCCATAGCTCCGTGGCGGAAGCCCGGAGCAGGGATCAACGAACTTGGGCAACACGCGATATCGCTTCGTTGCCGCCTGCTCCGGGCTTCCGCCACGGAGCTATGCCTAAACCTCTAACGCCATAACCACCTATGAAATCCATCTGCGTCTACTGCGGCTCATCTGATGACATCGACCCCGCCTACCGCCAAGCTGCCAAAGACCTTGGCAGGCTCATCGCTGAACAAGGCGATCAACTCGTCTACGGTGGGGGCAGCGTCGGGCTCATGGGCGACTGCGCACGAGCCGTCCACGAGCACGGCGGCAAGGTCGTCGGCGTCATCCCCGAGTCGCTGTCCACCGTCGAGATCGCGTATCACAACGCCGACGAACTGATCGTTACGCAAACCATGCGCGAGCGCAAGCAGATCATGGACGACCGAGCCGACGCCTTCGTCGTATTGCCCGGCGGCTTTGGCACGCTCGAAGAACTCGCCGAGATCCTCGTCCTAAAAATCCTCGGCTACACCGACCGCCCACTGATCATCGTCAACCCCGACGGCTTTTACGATCCGCTGATTGAGTTGTTCAATCACTTCGTGGAGAAGCAGTTTGCCAAGCCTAAGCACCTAGCGTTATGCAGCTTTGTTGAGGCGGTGGAAGATGTTTATGCGTTGATTGAATCGAAATAATTTTGTTAATCATTTGTCAACGATCATTGATATTGTCAGCCAAGGTACACGTCCAATTGCTTCTCTGATTGCAATTTCTAGTGAATCGCAGATAGCAGTGGAGCGTCCGTGCGTTTGAGGAAACCAGCACTGCTCCTCTGGAATACTGCTGTAAATTTCTTCTTCAAAGCTGTATCCGCCGCTATCTGTCTTAAAAATCGTGACTCGGCGAGTCTTTTCTGAATTGTAAACGACGTGAAATTCATGATAAGCCATAGAGGTCATTACCCATTCTTCGCCGCGAAATCATGCATGAAACGCGCCAACGCCTCCGCGCCTTCGATGGGCATTGCGTTGTAGATGCTGGCTCGGCAGCCGCCGACGCTGCGGTGGCCTTTGAGGCCGGACATGCCGAGGGCCTCGGCTTCTTTGACGAACTGTGCATCAAGGTCGGCGTTCGGGGTCGTGAACACCACATTCATCAGTGAGCGATAGTCTGCGTCCACCGGGAACTTGTAGAAGCCGCTGTTTCGCTCCACCGCGTCGTAAAGAATCTTTGCACGCGTCTGCGCCTGTTGTCGCGCCCATGCGATACCGCCCTTGGCTTTGAGCCAGTCCATCACGAGCTTGATCATGTAGACCTGGAACACCGGCGGGGTGTTGAGCATCGACTCGCCCTTCACATGGTTCGCATAGTTCAGGTAATTGATGAGATTACCCGGGCACTTGTCGACCATGTCTTTTTTGATCAGGACGAGTGCGACGCCGGCGGGACCGATGTTCTTTTGGGCACCAGCATAGATCAGGCCAAACTTCTCGAAGTCGATCGGCCGACTCATGATCTCGCTGGACATGTCCGCAACGATCGGCACATCGACATCCGGATAGTCTTTGAACTGCACGCCGCCGATGGTCTCGTTGCTACAGACGTGCAAGTACTGCGCATCAGGGTTCGTCTTGATCGTGGATATGTCGGGCAGGGTGGTGTAGTTGCTGTCTTTGCCGTCAAAGATCACGTTGGCTTGGCCCACGGCGTTCGCGTCGGCGACGGCTTTTTTGGACCACGCGCCGGAGTGGATGTAGTCGGCCGACTTTCCACCATATAAAAAATTCATCGGGATCATGCCGAATTGGAATGTCGCGCCGCCGCCCATGAATAGGATGTGCATGTCGTCGGGCACGGCTAGTACATCACGCACGCCTTGGGTCGCTTCCTCGAAGATCGAGACGACTTGCTTGGAGCGGTGGCTCATCTCGATGAGCGAGGCGCCGGCCCCTTGGTAGTTCAGTAGCTCGTCGGCGACTTGTTCAAGCACCTCCAAAGGAAGCGTGCAGGGCCCAGCGGAGAAGTTGTAGATGCGGTCGGTAGTCATGTGTTCATTGTCAGGTGAGGGGCTGTGATACGCAAGAAGCCCACGAATTGAATCCGTGGGCTTCGAGGGGTTTTAAATGATTCGATTGTCTAGCCCAGCCGGTCCGTCGCGACGTGGTAGTGGGGGTCTTCAGAGATGTTGACCTCGACCAAGTCGCCGGCCTTGTCTAGCAGTGCCGCACACTCTTTACTGAGGTGGACCAGGTGCAGGCGTTTGCCGAGCGCTCGATATTTTTCAGCGATGGTATTGATTGCTTCTAGGCCGGACTGGTCGTAGACGCGGGTGTAGTAGAAGTCGATGACGACGTCGTCGGTGTCGTCGGCGGGTGTGAAGAGTTCTTTGAAGGACTCGACGGAGGCGAAGAAGAGTGGCCCATGCAGTTGATAGACCTTGCTGCCATCGACGTTGGACTTGACCTCTGCCCCGATGTGCGTGGCGTGTTGCCAGGCGAAGACGAGCGCGGCCATGATGACGCCGACGAGTACGGCCAGCGCGAGGTTATGCATGAACACGGTGATCAGCACGACGGTAATCATTACGAGCGTATCAGCGAGCGGCATGCGTTTGAACATCTTGATGGATGCCCACTCGAAGGTGCCGATCACGACCATGAACATGACGCCGACGAGCGCGGCCATGGGGATCATGCCGATCCACGGGCCAAGGAAGAGGATGAAGGCAAGCAGTAGGAGTGCCGCGACGATGCCGGAGAGTCGGTTGCGTCCGCCGGAGTTCACGTTGATGAGTGATTGGCCGATCATGGCACAGCCGCCCATGCCGCCGAAGAAACCGCAGGTGATGTTGGCGACGCCTTGCCCGACGCACTCTTTGTTGCCTCGGCCGCGGGTTTCGGTGATCTCGTCGATAAGCGACAAAGTCATCAACGATTCGATCAGGCCAACACCAGCGAGCACCAAGGCGAAAGGCCAGATGATGAGCAGGACATCCCACGCGCCAGCGGCCGTGAAGAACGCTGCGGGAACGATCGCGATGGTCGGAAGGCCGCCTTTGATCTCGGCGGACGTTGGGTCGACACGCGCGACGATCGCTGCGATCTCCGGCTCCGGCATCGCTTTGATTTGTTTTTGCACCGCTTCAGATGCGATCAGTTTTGTCGTGCCCGCGCCGCCTTCGGCTAGCTTTTCAGGTGCTAGGCCTGCGGCGATCGCCGCTTGCGTGATCGCTTCATCATTTTTGCTGATGGCCTCTTTCGCATCCTTTTTGATCGCCTCGGCATGGTTGCCTTGAAGCATCATGTCTTGAACGGTCATGAAGGGTTTGTCCGCAACATTGGCATTGACCGCGATGGCGAGGCCGGAGACGACGAGGATCGCGACGAGTGAGGAGGGGACTTTCTTGGTCAGCTTCGGTAAGAAGTGGATGATCCCCATGGTGAGGGCGACACCGCCAAGCATGAGCAATAGCTTCATGCCAGAGAAGTAGTGCATGAAGCCGTCGTTGCCGAGTTCCTTGAAGCTAGACAACTGCGCGAGGCCGATGACGATGGCGAGTCCGTTGACGAAGCCGAGCATCACGGAGTGTGGAACGAGGCGGATAAGTTTGCCTAAGCGGAGGATGCCGACCGAGCACTGGATCAAGCCGCAAAGAATGACCGCGGGGAAGAGGTACTCGACGCCATGCAAAGCAACGAGCGCGACGATGACGACGGCCATGGCGCCGGTTGCGCCGGAGATCATGCCGGGGCGTCCGCCGAGAATTGAGGTTAGCAAGCCGATGATGAACGCGGAGTAGAGGCCGATCATCGGATTGACGCCTGCGACGAAGGCGAAGGCGATGGCTTCGGGGACGAGCGCGAGCGCGACGGTCATGCCCGAGAGGATGTCGGGCAGGGGCTGTTTGGGGAAGACGCTGTTGAGGAAGCCAGGGCGTTGTAGAAGCTTTTCAGTTGAAGCGGGATCGTTCGCGGCGGGCATGAGGGGCCGTTTCATCAAAGAGGTCGGGATGGTGCAGATGGGTGAAACGCAGTGCGGCGAGGCTCGCAGAAGCGTTTCACAGGAGGCGGGAGTTTATCGCCGAGGGGTGTGGATTGCAAAGAAATGCGGGGAATGCGTTATCAAATCAGTGTGAGATAGCGGTGGGCAGATGCTTGAGTCGTTCGTACGTGAGGCGGATTCGCGGTAGCTCGGGAAGCGCGAGTTGTTCGTAGAGATCGGCACGTTGCCAGGGGGATAGGCCGTGCTGGTCGCGTTGCCAGAGCGTGATGTCCGCGGGCTCGCCTTTGTCTGGCCCGGCGGAGTGCATCAGTGAATGGTTGAGCGATTCATACAAACGCGTCGGCGACATCAGGTGCAGCCCACGCGGGAGGCGTTCGCTTGCTTCGGCATTGTCTTGCATTGCGATAGCTATTGACCAAGCAACCATCGACGCGCACTGCCTAGCGGTGAGTCGGTAAGTGTCTTCGCGATTGCGCATGCGATTGTAAGTGTCTTGCCAGAATTGGGTGATCGCATGGGCTTGTGTATCGGTGACCTGCACTTGGATGATCGCGACGAGTGAACCCATCGGGTGAATCTTTTCTGGAAGGTCGGCGAGGACTTCGGTGAGGCTGCGATCGTGTTGCCATTGCTGATCTGGATCATCCCACCACGGGCCGGCCTGCGAGCGGATGGACTTGAGGGGTTGAAGATGTGGGTCGCGGGTTGGGCCGAAGTCCCAGTAGGTGTCTTCGACGGCGACGCCCGCGTGGCCGACGATGCCGCCGGGAACGATGGAGCTCAGTGCGATGATGATCGTGACTTGCTTGCCTGGCAGACTGGTATCGATGATGCCGGGATGTAGCAGCGGCGGACTACTCGACGTTACGGGCTCGGCCTTGCAACACAGCAAGCAGGCAATCAGCGCAACGGTTGCGACGATTGATAGTGGGCGGCAGCGCATCATGGGGTTTGCGATTCGCTGGGGGATGTGGATCGGGTAAAGACGAGGCGTTGGTAGAGGTAGCCCAGGCCGATGAGTGTGACGCCTAAGCCGAAGAAGCTGAAGACGCGGTAGAGGTTGTCAAGGTTGGCGGTGTCGATGAGGAAGACCTTGCCGACTGCGAGGAGGAGCACCGCGAGTGAGGCATATCGAAGCGTGTCGAGGCGAGTGAAGACACCCGCGATGAGCAGCGAGCTGCCAAAGAGCATCCATGCGAGTGAGTAGGCGTAACGCTCCGCACTGACGAGATCGCTTGTGATGACAACGAAGCCGTCGCCGCTAAAGCCGTGGCGAACGAACATACTTAGGAGCATGAAGGACAAGGCGATGGCCAAGTAGCCTGCGAGTCTGGCTTGTGTTTTTTGCTGTTGTTGCCTTGCTTTGCGAGCGATCCATACGAGGATGAAGATCGTCGGGCCATAGAGGTACCACAGGCCGTTGATCACGGGCAGTGTGCCAACAGCTTCGCGGAACCAAAGCGGGTTGAGGACGACGGCGTTGCCTAGTAGCAGTGTCGCCATACCGAGGCCGAAGACGGTGCGGCCGGTCTGGCTGGTGATGCGTGGCAGTGTGCAACGCGGACTAATGAAGTGCATCGCGAGGCCAATCGTGACCCATGCTAGGCCGTAGGTCGTGCACTCGAACACGCCGATGTGCAGCGCGTGCAGGTCGTCGGCATGGAACGTGTTGCGGATCATCGTGCCAACGAAGAGGGCGAGGAAGGCAATCGATATCGAACGTAATGCCGAGATCAGTATGAATTGGTCGGCTAGTGTCTTGCCACGCGACCACAGCCATATCACTGTTGCGGGGAGCACATACAGCACGGCCATGCGTGTCACGAGATCCCATCCTCCCACTGCATACTGATCGAACAGCGGGTTGAAGATGGCGACGCTGCCGACGAGCGTGATGGCCAGGCCGATGCCGAAGATGACTTGGCCTGCAATCGCGGTGACTTTATCTTTGAGATACACCTGGCTTAGGCGTTGGGCGAACCCGCCTAGCAACAGGGCCGCAACCATATACGAGACGCATTCATACAAGCTCAGCGATTGGCTCTGAAGGTCGTCGCTCTGGAAACCGTTGCGAATTTGTAGGCCGACAAACACCGCGATAAACGTGATCGATGTGCCGCGCAAGATTGTGATCAGGCCGCGCTGGTCTGCGAATGCCTTACCGCTTGACCATGCCCACATCAATACCGCAGGCAAAACGTAGAGGACGATCATGCGTCCGGCGAGCCCCCATCCGCCCGTTGAGTCGGTGGTGAGCATCGGGTTGAAGATGATCAAGCTGCCAGCAAGGGTTATCACGAGGCCGATGCCGAAGATGATTTGGCCGGCGAGACGTGTCGCGGCGCGGTGCTGGCTTTGTAGATTGAGCCGTTGGATGAAGCCGCCCATGAGGAGCCAGGCCACGGCATACGTGATGAGCTCGTACATGCCCAAGTCGTTGCCGCGTAGCGCGTCGGGTTGGAAGCCGTTACGGATTTGTAGGCCGACGAAGAAGGCGATGAGCGTGATCGAGAAGACGCGCAGGGTGTCTGCGAATTGTGGGATCTGTGCAATGGATGGTCGACGCGACCAGGTCCACATCAGCACAGCGGGCACGGCGTAGAGCGCAACCAGTCCGGCGGCGAGGCGCGGGCCTCCGACGGTGTCTGTGTAGAACAACGGGTTGGAAGGAAGTAATCCGCCGATTAGGCCGAGGGCCGCGCCGATGCCGACGATGCAGCGCGTCGCGTGGATGATTGGGGCGTAGCTAAGCTTACGGCCGACGAAATGAGCAGCGAATCCAGCGATAAGAAGCACGGTTGAGTAAGTCGACCACTCATAAAGCTCAAGTGATTTCGCGATGAAGTCAAGGGGCTGAAAGATGTCACGCGTTAAGACGAGCAGCATGCCGACAAGCGACGCGAGGCAAAGCCAAGTCAGATGCTTTGCGGTCTCGTTGCTGCCCGCTCGTAATGCACACCACGCGATGATGCCGAAGGCAAGTGCAGGAAACGCGTACATCGGCAGCAGGGTGTTGAAGACCGCGCCGCCTTGGATCGTTAGATCAAATGGCCCGGGTGCGACGAGCAGCACCGCCGAGACAATCGCGACCACGCAACCCGCAATACGTAGTGGCCGAATATACAAACGCACATCGATCAAGGCGGCTACAGCCGAGACACCCGCTAGGGACACCGCGAACCATGGGTGGTTGAGCGATTGGCCAAGCGCGACGCAGACGAGCCCGAAACTAAGCACGCTAAACAAGCCGATCGGCCAGTCATACTCTGCCTTACGTTTGATGAGCATCGGCAGCGTGGCGATCGCGTAAAAACCGGCCAGCCCGAGCGTGTAAGGCCACCATGTCTCCCGCAGATCAAACGTCTCGAAGCCCGCAAAGATAAGGAGCCCATAGAAGCTAGGCCCGGCGATCCCGCACATCGTTGCGAACAGTCGGCGGTGCTTACTGCCCCACATGCATGCATAGCCGCCAAGCATAAATAGTCCGCCGAAGACAGCGGTCATTGTGATCAGCAGTTGGCTCGGCGCATCGGGTAACGACTGCAACGCATTGGAGAACAGCACGAGCAGGCTGATGCCCATGGCCACGAAGGGCATCGCGAGTTGTCGTGCATCGATGCGAGCGAGGATCAGAGTGCCCGCGGCAACGATGCCGAGCATGCGCAGGTCGCTGAGTGCATAGTCGCCTCGCACCGCGAGGAGCGCGATGATGCCGATGGCTGAGCAGGTGGCCGCGATGGATAAGCCGAGGACGCGTATGCGTGTGCTAGCGGTTGCCGCAGGATCGCGGTGGATACGTGCAGTGTGGAAGAGGTAGGTCGCTGCGGTGCCGAGTACGAGCATCGCGGTCAGCGTGCGTTCCTGCGGATTGTCGCCGATGAGTGTGTAGCCAAGCGACCAGACGACGGAGAAGATGAGTGTCATGAGGCTGATACCGAACCAGCCTCGCTTGCCGGTGACCGCGAGCACGCCGACCTCGATAGCGATGAGGTAGAGGACCATGCCGAGCGTTGGGCTCATGTCTTGCATGAGTACTGGCGGCATCATGAACCCGCCGAGCATGCCGAGGATGGCGAC
>JBGCDC010000033.1:0-8211 GCA_045105055.1 Phycisphaeraceae bacterium
CGATTACGCCACGCTCTCCATCGACGGCGTCGAGTCACCCATCAAGCTCCCCGAAATCGCGCCCGGACAAAGCGGCATCCAGCTCCGCCTCTCGCACACCTTCACCGAGCCCGGACAACACACCGTCGAGCTGCGTCTGCCCGACGACACGCTACCAGGCGACAACAGCCGATCGCAGATCATCAACGTCGCCGAGTCCGTCCGCGTGCTACTCGTTGACGGCGAGCCCGGCATCGCGGCACGCGACAGCGAAGTCTTCTTCCTCGCGCAACTGCTCTATAGCGGCAGCACGCCGATCCGTACAACGGTGCTACCCGACTCGGAATGGTTCGAGCAGCCGAGCGTAGGTAACTACGACCTTGTTGTTCTAGCTAACGTCGAACGCCTGCCCCCCCGCCGAGCCGAACAGCTCAAGGCCATGGTCGAAGCGGGCTCGGGCCTGATCATCTTCACCGGCGATCAGGTCGATCCGTCGGCGTACAACAACGATCTCTACGACAACGGAAACGGCCTGCTGCCCGCGAAGATCGAGCTGGGCGAATCGATGGAAGTCGAAGGCCTGATGATCGAACAAATCGACAACTCCCCGCTGCCCGTGCTGCAGCAGCTCTACCTGGATCGGCCCGCGCTGCTTGCTCGCACCTCGCCACGCAAGGTCGCACGTGTGATCCTGCCGAGCGAAGAAGATCGTAATGACACCCGCGTGCTCGCGCGATGGAACGCGCAAGGCCAACCCCCCGCCGCAATCGAAAAACGTGTCGGCAAAGGTCGCGTGGTGCTGTGGACCGTGACCGCTGACCGTGACTGGAGCGACTGGCCGACGGAGGCGAGCTACTTCATCGGCGTGCGTGAGTTAGCGCTATCGATCGCTGGCGTGAGCGACGCGACGGGTAACCTGACCGCGGGCCAAACGCTGCGTCAACGGGTGAGCTCGAGCAACCCGCCTAGCCGAGCTGAAGTCGTCCAGCCGGGCCAAGAGCAGACCGACCCTGCGACGATCGATCGCAGCGATAGCAAGAGCCCACAAATTGTTTACACAGATACGCACCAGGCCGGGCTTTACACGCTGAGCTGGGATGTGCCCGGGCGTGATGAGCTAAGCGAGAAGCGATACGCACTAAGTCCGGACACGCGCGAGAGTGATCTTCGCCAGCTGTCTGAAGAAGAGCTGACGCAGATGCTGCCGGGCGTGGACCTGACGCTGGTCGATGCGAGTGATCCTGGATCGACCGGCGCGACGCGAGAAATCTGGCGGACGTTGGCGATGTTGCTATTAGGTTTTGTTGTGATCGAAAGCGCGTTCGCCGCGTGGGTGGGCAGGGAACACTGATGATGGATGCGCTGTACTGGCTAGTGGGCATCGAGCCCGATGAAGCGTCCGAAGGCGGAGCGTGGTCGCTGCAATGGCTCGCTGCGCCACGCGGTGGTGACACGGCGTTCTTGCTGCTGCTGGGCTGCCTCGCGATGATCGCGTTGTTCTGGTGGCTCTACCGCAAAGAATCCGGCCAACTCACGGGCAAAGCACGCTACTTCTTGTTGTCGCTGCGCATCGTACTCGCCGCGATTGTGTTGATCATGCTGCTCGAGCCCGCCCTCGTGCTTAGCCGAACGGAAGAACGCCCAAGCGAGCTGCTCGTCCTCGTCGATACGTCTCAGTCCATGGGCTTAAGCGACGCATGGGTCGATCCGCAACAAGCATCGGACGCGGCACGCGTTACCGGGCTGGACAGCGTCGGCGACCTGGCCAACACCACACGCATCGAGTTGACGCAGAAGCTGCTCTCAAGCGACCTGCTTGAACAGCTCAAGAAAAACGGCGAGCGCAACCTCCACATCCACCGCTTCGATGAACGCCTCGGCGGCAGCGAGCTAGATCTCTCAAAAGAAGACAATGCTTTTAAGCTTGGCGGACGATCCACCGCCGTCGGCGAAGCGATCCAGCAACTCTTACAGGCCTACCAAGGCAAGGACATCGCTGGCGTCGTCGTCTTCACAGATGGCCAAAACACCACGCCAAACGCCAGCTCGCTCCGCGCCACCGCACAAGTTGCCAAGGACGCGGGCGTCGGAATCTTCCCCGTCGGCCTCGGCACGCCGCAAGGCCCACGCAACGCGCAAGTCACTAAGCTCGAAGGCAGCGACGTCATCTTCGTCAACGACGCGGCGAAGCTCACTGCGGTGGTCAGTGCTCGTGGCCTAGAAGACGAGCCCGCAACGCTGGTGCTCGAACGCCTCATCGCGGGCATCGACCCCAACGGTGAAGACGCAACCGACGAAGACTGGCAACAAGTGGCCTCCAAGGACGTCGTCCTCGGCGCGGACGCGACGCCTCGCCGCTTCGAATTTGATCTCTTGCCGACCGAAAAAGAAACGATCATCTACCGCGCCAGGCTCGAAGAAGTCGAAGGCGAAATTGATCCGAACGACAACGCTTCGCTCAAGCAAGTCAACGTCGTCTACGACAAGACGCGCGTCCTCTTTATCGCGGGGTACACCTTCCCCGAGGTGCAGTTCATCCGGAACACGATGATCCGCGACACCACCGTCGAGGTATCGACTTGGCTTCAGACCGCATCGAGCGAGTTTAAGCACCCGGGCAACGATCCGATCCGCCGCTTGCCGATGGACCTGACGGAGCTCGCGGGCGGCACGAAGAACGGGCAGGCCTACTCGGGCTATGACTGCATCGTGCTGTATGACCCTTCGCCGACGAAATGGCCGCCGGGCTTTGCCGACCTGCTTAAGCGATTCGTCACCGAGCGTGGCGGCGGGCTGGTCTACATCGCTGGCGAGCGCTACACGCAGGACCTGTTTAACCGCAGCAGCGACCCGGCGGCGAGCTACATGAGCCTGCTCCCTGTCGTGCGCGAGCCAGGCCTGTTCCGCACCGCGACGCAGATGGAGCTCTCGCGTGCTCGGCCATGGAAGCTACAAATCACCGACGCTGGCTGGCGCGACCCTGTGTTCCAATTCGACAAGGACGCGACGACCAACCGCAAGATCTTGGATCAGCTGCCGGGCATGATGTGGCACATGCCGGTGTCCCGCGCTAAGCCCGGCGCGACGGTGCTTGCACGACATGCACACCCCGGCATGACGGTGGACGTCGGCGGGCGGCAAGAGCAAGAAGTGCTGATGGCGACGCAGCTTGTCGGGCCCGGCCGAGTGCTGTGGATCGGCTTCGATTCGACGTACCGCTGGCGCTTTGCAGGCGAGAACGTGTTCGACGGTTTTTGGCAGCGTGTGATCGATCGCGCGGGCCTGATGAAACAGCTCGGCGGCCAGCACCCCTACCGCGTCAGCACGGATAAGCAGCGTTACGAGCCGGGGGACGAGGTCGTGCTCACCGCGAAGTTTATTGATCCCGGCCAGGTGGACGATGGCTTAATCTCGCTGTTCGCGCAGATCCAAACGGGCCAAGATGATCCGATTGAATTGACGATGACGCCGAGCGGCGATGGCCTGTCGTTTGAGACGCGCTTCGAGGCGGAACGAGCGGGCGACTACCTCGTCCGTGTCTGGCCCGGCGACAGCGTCGCGCAACGCGCCGCCCGCCCCAACACACACGGCTTCACCGTCGCGGTCCCCGACTTTGAAACACGCAACCCGACTCGGGCCAGCGACGAACTGAGCAACCTCGCACTGATCAGTGGCGGACAGTTCTTCACGCTCGATACCGCGGACCTGCTGCCTGACGCGTTGACCGTTGGGCTCGTCGACAACGAACTGATCCACTCCGACGAGGTGTGGAACGCCCCGCTGTTGATCTTGCTGTTCCTCGGCGCGATCTTGGCCGAGTGGATCATCCGTAAGCGATGCCGACTGGTTTGATGGGTGTCGGGTTTTAGGGGTTAGGTGTTGGGGATAAGGCAACAAAACGAGTATGAACAGGAATGCCTCACAATCGATCGAACGCAACCCCAACAACACCGGACCGACACTCCCCCGAGACTGCTGACCCCAATTCCCAACACCTAATACCCAACCCCCAGATATGACCACACTCAATACCCCACCTCCGAACCCGTCGCCCGATCTCAACGGGATGCAGCAGAAGCTGCGCGGGCGGTTGATGAGCTTGGGCAAGCGTTTGCGCATGCGGATCGCGCTGGACAGCGCGGTGCGTAGCTTGGCGGTGTTGCTCGGGTTGTTGGCGTTGTCGGTGGTGCTTGACTTTTGGTTGGAACTCAGTCGGCCGATGCGCGTGTTTTATTGGCTCGTGACCCTCGCGGCGGCGGCACACTTTGTTTATCACTACGGCATCAAGCCGTTGAAGAAGAAGCTCAGCCCGGTCGAACTCGCTGAGGCAGTGGACATCGCACAAGGACACCGTGGTAGCAACCAACTCGCGCCGCGCGTGGCGACGGTGCTGCAGCTGCCGGGCATGCTCGGCGATGACAGCGCGCTGTCGGGCAACTTGATTCAAGACGCGGTTGGACGCAGCTATCAATCCCTCGAAACGACCGACTTCAATTCCGCGATCAGCGGCAAGCACACGACGCAGTGCCTGGGCGTGTTGCTCGCGGCGCTCGTGGTCTTTGGTGGCACAGGTGCAGGGATGAGTGCAATCGGCGAGAACGTCGTCAGCACCTGGGCGCAGCGGTGGCTTCTGCTCAGCGATGCCGCGTACCCACGCAACACAGCGATCGAGATCGCCGGCCTTAGCGAAGACGGCAAGCTCGTCATCCCCGCAGGCGAGATCGCCACGCTCTTTACCAAGATTACAACCAAGGACGGCGAACCCATCGAAGAGGCTCGGCTCAAGCTCTCGCCCGACAGCGGGCAGGACTGGCCCAAGGGCTTGGATAAGTTTGATGCGAAGGATTTCCGCTTCGAGTTGATGCCGATGACCGAGCCCGCCGAGGCGACGATCACGGCAGGGGATCAGTCGCTGACCTTTACGATCGAGCCCGCGGCTCGGCCAAGGCTCACCGGCTTGAAGCTGACGCACACGCACCCCGCTGATCCGGACAACCCTAAGACCATCGACTTCGCTGGCGCGGAGGGCGAAGTGTCTCTACTCGACCTGAACGAAGTCGAGTTGGTGCTGACCGCGAACGTGCCGATCGCTGAGATCCGCGATGTGCAAGAAGATAGCGACAGCGAGGCCGACGCGAAACGCCCCGCGATCAAGCGTGTGAGTGAAAACGTCTTCAAGATCAAGTGGACACACCTGGAGCGGCAGCGATTCCGCATCGAGTTGGTCAGCGAGAACGCAGGGCTCGTCAGTCAGCCGATCCCGATCAGCATTGGGCTTAAGAACGACCGTAAGCCGAGCGTACGTCTGCGATACACCGGCGTGGGCCAGCGCATCACGCCCAACGCACTGATCCCGTTGACTGTCGAGTCGCGTGACGACTACGGCCTGATCAATACAAAGATCGACGTGCTGCGACTCCGCACCGGCGAAGACTCTGGCAGCGAAACCTTTGACCCGATCGTGTTGCAGCTGGACGACCCGGCAACGCTCCGCGAGTTCCGTGATAAGCACGAGATGGAGGTTGATCAGTTCGGCGTTCGGCCAACGGACGTGATCCGCCTAACGGGGATCGCGACAGACAACCGCTACAGCGACGCGCTCAATGGCGGGCAGGTCGGCGAATCAACCAAGGTCGACTTCCGCATCGTCACGCACAAGGAACTGTTCCGCGAGATCATCGCCCGTCAGCAGCAGGCCCGCAGCGGGTTCCGCCAAGCGATCGAGGACAGCAAGGACGTGTTGGCGAGGCTCCGCGCAGCGGAAGACGGCGTACAGGCCGCGGGTCAGTCACGACGATTCCGCGCGATTCAGCGCTCGGTTTGGAAAGTCAGCAGAGAGTTGGAACGATCCGCTGAGGAGATGCGTCTAAACCGCCTAGGCGGCAGTAAAGAAGACGGTAACCAAGCTTATGAATCCATGAAGAGCCTAATCCTCGAACCACTAGGGAAGCTGCACGATCAGCAGATGGCGTCGCAGCGGTCGGCGTTGGAAGCCGCGGCGAACGCTGATACGGTGCGACTGCAGCAGCTCCGAAATGATCAGGCCCAGCTGGTTAAGGATATGGAAACGCTGCTGGCGAAGATGAACCGATGGGACGAGCTTTTGGACGCGATCAATCAGCTCAGCGAGGTAATCGATCAGCAAGAGCAGCTGAAGAAGAAAGTCGATGAATTAATCGACGAGCAGATTGACGATCTTTTTGATGAGTGATCTCGTAGGATAAAGATCAGTGCATTCAGTGCTTTGGGAGGGCGAGGCTCCCGCCGAACCGATACCCCAGATGATTCGCGGCTCGGCAGGAGCCTCGCCCTCCCCCCAAAACGACAACCCAACGGGTCCCTATGCGAACAAACCAATTCAATCTCGCCATCACCTGCAAAGTGTTTTGCCTGCTGTTGCTCACCGGCCTCATGTTGTCGTCACCGAGCGTTTACGCCCAGGCGATCCAAGGCGAAGATGCGACCGAGGCGGACGGTGCCAAGTTTCAAAACGACCGCGCCCGTCAGCACATGCTCGAACTGGAGCAGCGGATGTTCCGCCTCGCGGAGATGCTCAAAGAGAGCCAGCCCGAGGACTCACAGCGACTGGTCATGGGTGTCGAGCGCTCACGTGAGAAGCTGCTCGTCCAGCGGATGTCCAGCGTGTCCGACCTTATCGGCGGGCTCGAACTCAACGAAGCGAGCACGAAGATCGACGCGGTGATCAGCGAGCTGCAAGCGATTAAGAAGTTGCTGCTGACCGCGGACCTCGATGCGGCGATCAAGCAGGAACAGCTCCGCAAAATTAAAGAAGCGATCAAGGACATCGAGGCAATCGCGGCGCAGGAAGCCGAGAACCAAGGCCAGTCCGACAAACTCGCGGAGAGCGGCGACCCGAGCGATGCCGCGATGAAGGGCGTCGGGGAAGCGGAGAAGCGAAACCAAGAAGCCACCGATCGCCTGAGCGACAAGGTCGGCGACATCAACCCGCAAGACGGCGACCTCAAAGAAGCACAAGAGGCCCTGGGCAAAGCCAGCGGCAAAATGGGTGAAGCCAGCGATCAGCTCAGCGAAGGCCAAAGCCCAAGCGGCGCATCCGAGAGCCAAGGCGACGCCCGTAAGAAACTCGACGAGGCGAAGAAGAAGCTCGAAGCGGCCCGCGACAAACTCCAGAAAGAACTCGAACGCAAGATCCGCGAGCTGGTTGTCGACAACCTGCGTGCGATGCTCAAGCAGCAGACGCAGATCCGCGAGCAGCTTGAGATCGTCTCGGAGCAGGCCGACCAAGGCAACGCCCGCGCGATCGTGCAGGTGCGCAGCTTCGCGATGCCCGAGCAAGAGATCATCACGTTGGCGGAAGAGACGATCGAGCTGACCGAATTGGTCGAGTTTAGTGTCACGTTGCCCCCGGCGCTGTCGGCGGTGCGTGACCGGATGGTGTACCTCGTGGATGACTACTCGGCGGGCCTAGGTGGCCAGGCCGTGGTTGGCTCGACGATCCAGGTTGAAAAAGACCTCGAAGCGCTGATCGACGCGATGGAGATGAGTAACGCCAACCAAGAGCCGCAAGAACCACAAGAGCCACAAGAAGGCAACCCCCGTGAGCAGGAAGAGCGGGAGATCAACCAGATCCTTGCGGAGCTACGGATGCTGCGGATCATGCAGGTGGCGACGAACGAGAACGTCGTCCGCTTGGAGCAGGCCCGTCAGTCCGGCGACTTGCCCCAGACCGTGCTGCGAAAACGTGAAGAAATGACCCGTGACCAGCAGGACCGCGTCCGCGAGGCGACCGCCAAGCTACGCGAGCAGGCCATGCAAGGCGGCTGATCAAACCGACCGATGATGCTATGACGGGGAACCGAATCGACCTACAATGCGTCCAACACGCTAAGGAGCTACCCATGAAACACGCTACCAAGACCCTACTCGCCGCCCTGCTGATCACCGCCTGCCCTGTGTTTGCACAGGAAGATGCTGGCGTCGCTGAAGCCGAAACTGAAATCGAAATCATCAACGGCGTTCCGGTAAATCCGGAGCTTAAGAAGATGATCATGGAGTCCGAAAAGCAGCTCTCCGTTCAAGAGCTCATCGAGATGGCCAACAAGGTCATGCAAGAGCAAGAAGATTTAATTGTACTGAGCACCTTTGCCTCGAATGCAGCGCGTATGCATACGGTTGCGAAGGCAGCAGAAGGGGCTGGCCGCAAGGTTATTTTGTGTGGGCGTTCGCTCAACCGTATTGACACCGCAGCGC
>JBGCDC010000034.1:0-3825 GCA_045105055.1 Phycisphaeraceae bacterium
CTCAAAGAGGGTGCCGCGATCAATGACTTCAATAAGCCCGACCGCGTGGTCATCGGAGCTCAAGACGAAGGTACAGGCGATCGCCTGCGAAAACTCTACGATCCGTTTACTCGCAACGGCCACCCCATTTTTGTCATGGACATCCCCTCGGCCGAGATGGTCAAGTATGCGGCCAATGCCATGCTCGCCACGAAGATCAGCTTTATCAACGAGATCGCTTCACTTTGCGAACACTACGGCAGCAATGTCGACGAAGTCTGGCGCGGCATGACCAGCGACAAGCGCATCGGCAACCAATTCCTCTACCCAGGCCTAGGCTATGGCGGATCGTGCTTCCCTAAAGACGTGCTCGCCTGTATCTCAATGGGTCAACTCTGTGGCCAACCGACGCCGTTGCTTGAATCCGTGGATAAAGTCAACCAGGCACAGCGCCCACGGTTCATCGCAAAATTCGATAAGCACTTTGGTGATGGCGGCCTCAATGGAAAGAAGGTTGCGGTATGGGGTATCGCCTTTAAGCCCGGCACCGACGATATTCGGGAAGCACCCTCGCTGACCCTGATGGAAGCGCTACTCGACCGCGGTGCGGCGGTTGTCGCGCACGATCCGGTTGCGCATGACTCATGCAAAGACCACGGTATGCAAGACCGTATTGCTTATAGCGACGATATGTATGACATGTTAGAAGGTGTTGACGCGCTGGTGATCTGTACGGATTGGTCCGAGTTCAAGCAGCCTGATTTCGAACGTATGCGTCATCTCATGGTGCAACCCGTGATCTTTGACGGCCGAAACTTGTATCACCCTAAAACCCTTCAAGAAGAAGGTTTTGCGTACTACTCCGTCGGCCGAGAAACGATCGCGAAGTAGATGGACAAGGGCCACCTGTACAGTACACGCGAAGCCTGCTAATTAGGTCTAATCGCCTTTGTGTTGGCTGGGTATCACACGTCGCCAGCTAATCAGTCCACCAATTAATAGGCAGACGAATGCGGCCGAGATCGCTAATGCGCCCCATTGCAACTGCGTGCGTGGTAGCCAGTTCGATGCCGCGTTAATGAACCATCGTATGTGCTCGATCATTGCCGACGGCGTATGGCCTAGCGCGGCGAATACCCAGGGCAACGGTACTGCAATCGCGCCCAGTACACTACGCCCGCTAATCCACCACCCCCAAAATAAAGTCAGCGATGCGAATACCAACGCGCCACGCAGCGGCGAGAATGCTAGCCAGCTATATGAAAGCGACTCGTAAGTCAGCCCGTCTGCGGGGAGTAGGCAAGGCACGATCGCGCAAGCCGTGACTAGGCCCGCAGCTTTCGCACTTGCAGCAGGTCCGCCTAGGCGAGATTGTTGTCGCAGGATGATCGCCGCTAGCCCAAGCAGCAGTGGGGAGAGCATGCTTAATTCAAACGCATTTTCATATACCCACAGCAGCGCTGCGGCATGGCCGATCACGGAGACCAATGGCAGCACGATTAGTCCGCCAGCCACAAGCCTTTGCAGTTGCGCATGATCAGAGTTATCGCTCGGCGTAAAGAAGACCCATCGCAGGGGCAGTGCATAAGTCGCTGCCGCGCCGCCGATAATGCACCAGACAAGCATCGCCATCGGCTGTGTCAAGAATCCATCGTGTGCCAAGAGCCTGACCGAGATCGGTAGGGCGTACATCGTGACGAGGCTGACCGTGACCGCCACAATCGCGCCGCGTGTTGGACGGATGCCCAGCGCTCGCGTAATCCACCACACTTTGATTAGGGCTAACGCCGTCGCAACAGCTGCGATCACGCCGCCGATCTCGGGCTTGAAGATACTGGTTTCGTTGTACACAAATGACGCGTCAACAATCAGTAGCAGCGCTAGCCCGAGTAGGTGTCGGGTGTCTCGCACAAGGGATCGGCTACGCGACAACGCAACGCCCAGCCCGATCACCGCGAATTCATAGATATTCAAAACCGCGAGTAATGCGACCAACATCATCAGCAACACACCCTCGCCAACTTCGGCCGGGTCATAGGTATGGATCGCGCCGCTGACCAAGAAACATCCCCCGAGCATGAACACGCCGCTGATCAAAAACAATGGGTTGCGATCGATCAGCCATAGCCATCGGTTGGCCTCGGGTGTCGGCTCAACGGCTAAGTCAATCGTTTCGCGATCAGACAATGGTAGCTCGGGTTGCGGTTGGGTCGGGTCATACATGATGCGTTCCTTTGTAAGCGTCCAAGCGCACCGGCCGCCGAGCCGGCACGTCGAACGTGCCTTGGGTATATAAAAACCCTGGCGATCATGGTCGGCAGCCACGCACGCGTTAGCCTCGTCAACAACGTTGGCGCATGCACCGCCTGGCCTGGTATGCATCACGCCCCTGTGGCGTGCCCCGGCGCTGCCTCATGCTTATATGCATACATGACACAGCCGATGCGACGCCGTCGCTGGCGAAGCCCCGCCGGCACAACCGCCAGGGCAAAACTCAAGTTGTAGTGGGGAGCTAAAGAGGAGGGATGGAGTCGATAGAAAATGACGGTTTATTGGGTTCCTCAGCAAGCCACCCGTTCAAGTTGTCTATTCCAATTCTATATATTCATCGCCAAAAACAAAGCGTTTTCTGTAGCAAAAACGAAAATAATTTCCATCGATGCCGAATGAAACTACACGCTTTATGAAAGTAGGTTGCAATTCTTTTCTCACACAAAGACGCAACTGTGCGAAGAAAAAGACAAGCACTTGAATACTTGCCTTTGTTCTTATTTTGGATCTTTCCGCCTTCGCGCCTTTGCGTGAGTATTCTGATTCAGATCCCCGCGCCGATATCTAAGTGCGATCCAAACGTTTCGAGACGCGCGTCGATTTCGGCACGATTGATTTCAGAGAGGCGATGTGTCGAAAACTTTTCGATGGTGTAGCTGGCGACGACGGTGCCGTAGGCCATGGCTCGTTTGATCGAGCCGATCGAGACGTCATCCACCGCCGAGAGGTAGCCCATCATGCCGCTGGCAAAAGAGTCGCCCGCGCCGGTCGGATCCACGACTTGGTCGGCCGGGAAAGCAGGTAAGACACCCGTGCCATCCTTGTGCCGAAGGATCGCGCCGTGCTCGCCTTTCTTCACAATCACGAACGTCGGCCCCATCGCTAAGACCGCGTCGGCTGCCTTGACGACGTTGCTTTCGCCGGTGAGTTGCTTGGCTTCTGCATCGTTGAGCACAAAGCCATCGATCTTAGTGAGCAGATCCTTGAGCAGGTCTGGCTCTGTATCGATCCACAGGTCCATTGTGTCCGCGACGACGAGCTTGCTCTGCGGGAACTGCTCGCGCAATGCCAGTTGGCCGGCGGGGTGCGTATTCGCAAGAAACACATACTGCGAGTCCTTGTAGTGGTCCGGCACCGGCGGCAGTGCCTCGCCCAACACGTTCAGCTCGACCGCAAGCGTATCGCGGTCGTTCATGTTCTCGTGATATCGGCCGTGCCAGCGGAAGGTCTTGCTGCCCGCTCGCGTTTCTAGGCCATGCGTGCAGACGTCGAACTGCTTGAACTGTTCGTGGAAGTGCGCGGGGAAGTCTTCGCCGACTGCCGCGACGAGGCGGACTTTGGTGAAGAAGGACGCGCCCGCTGCGAAGTAGATCGACGAGCCGCCAAGCACATCGTCGGCCCGCTGTCCGTCGGGGGTTTCCACGGTGTCGATACCAACGCTGCCGGTGACGATTAGGCTCATAATACTTTTCCTTTTTAACAGCCCCCGCCGCGAGGTGGGGGTTCGAGTTTGTTGAAGTACTAACCCCCACCTTGCGGTGGGGGCTATTGGGTTTTGTGCATACGTTTTATGGG
>JBGCDC010000035.1:0-5197 GCA_045105055.1 Phycisphaeraceae bacterium
CACTGGGTCGTCCGCCAATACGACCACGAGGTCCAAGGCTCATCCGTCGTCAAACCCTTTGTCGGCGCAAACAACGACGGCCCATCCGACGCCGCCGTCCTCCGCCCTAAGCTCGACGCCAACCGCGCCATCGCCCTCTCAAACGGCATGGCCCCGCACGTTAGCGAAAAAGCCAACCACGACGGCACCGCCACCGACGGCGACTCATACCAGATGGTCCTGCACGCGATCGACGAAGCCGTGCGTAACGCCGTGTGCGTCGGCGCCGACCCCGAGTACATCGCGATCCTCGACAACTTCTGCTGGGCCAAGTGCGACGACCCCTGGCAGCTAGGCACACTCGTCCGCGCAGCCGAGGCATGCTACGACGGCGCGATGGCATTCCAACCCCCCTTCGTCTCCGGCAAGGACTCGCTGTCCAACCAATTCACTGCCGAGGATGGATCGCTCATCACCATCCCGCAGACGATGCTGATCTCCGCACTGGGCATGGTCAACGACGCGACCAAGGCCCGCACCATGGACGCGAAAGCCGCGGGCAACGCCCTCTTCATCGTCGGCATCACCACGCCGGACATGGGCGGCTCGCACTGGGCACAACTCGTCGGCGACGCCGACAACATCCCTAAAGCCGACCTCGTCGCCGGCCCACGCAACGCCAAAGCCGTCGCCAAACTGATCGACGAGCGACTCATCCAATCCGCACACGACTGCTCCGATGGCGGCCTGCTCGTCGCCGCCGCAGAGATGGCCTTCGCCGGCCAAATCGGCCTAGACATCGATCTCGCCGGCGTGCCCAACGACGTCTGCCTGCCCGAGCAAATCTGCTTCGCCGAGACGCCCAGCCGATACCTCCTCGAAGTCCACCCCGACCACAGCGCCAAAGTTGTCGAACACCTCCTCAAAGCCGGCATCCCCTTCGGCCAAGTCGGCACCTTCGCCAACCACCAAAACCTCACCGTCCGCAAACCCGACGAAGGCCAACTCCTCGACATCGACCTCGATACCCTCCGCGAAACCTGGCGCAAACCGCTGGACTGGTAAGACAGAATGAAACCGCGGATGAACGCAGATAAACGCGGATCAGAACAACATCTGCGTTTATCCGCGTTTATCTGCGGTTCCAAAAACGAATCCTCTTAAATGCCAACCAACGCCCCACCTAATACGTTCTACCTCATCGACGGCTTCGCGCAGATGTTCCGCTCGTACTTCGCCATCCGCAACAGCATGACTTCCCCCGTCACCGGCGAGCCGACCAACGCGACCTTTGCCTTCACCGACATGCTCCTGAAAATCTACCGGGAATACCAGCCCGCGTATCTCGCCATGGCGATGGAGTCCAAGGGCAAGACCTTCCGCGACGAGTTCTACCCCGAGTACAAAGCCCACCGCGACCCCGCACCGGAAGACTTCAAAGCACAAGTCCCGCGCATGATTGAGATCGCCCAGGCCTTCGGCGTCGTGATCCTGCAGGTCGAACGCTACGAAGCCGACGACATCATCGCCACCCTCGCACACCAGACCCAGCAAGGCCACTTCGACACCCCCGCAAGTGCAACAGATCCGCCGCTTACTTTACGCATGGTCAGTAAAGACAAAGACCTTGAGCAAGTCATTTCCGATCGAGCTATTTTGTTCGATGCGCATACCGACACGATCATGGACGCCGCCGCGCTCCAAGAAAAACGCGGAATCACACCACAACAGGCCATCGACTACCAGACCCTCATCGGCGACAGCACCGACAACGTCCCCGGCGTCAAAGGCATCGGCCCAAAGACCGCCTCCAAACTCATCGAACAGTTCGGCAGCGTCGACGAGATCATCAAGAACCTCGACCAGCTCAAAGGCAAGCAAAAAGAAAACCTGCAAAACGCAGCGGACGACGGCCTGATCGAACTATCCCGCAGGCTGGTCACCATGGCTACGGATGTTGATCTGGGCTTTGACCTCAACGAAGCCGCAACGAACGGGATCGAAAAGATCGACGGCGATAAGCTGCGGGAACTCTTTGTTCAACTCGGTTTCGGCCGAATGCAAGGCGACTTAGCCAAGCTGCTGGGCAAGGAAGTAAAACCGACCGCCAAGACGCCAAGTCGCGAAGACGCCAAGAAAAGCAAAGAAATTAAGGATGAAGCGGGCTTTGGTTTGTTTGCCAGCCATGGCCCAGAGGGGGAGCAAATAGAAGCGAAGCCCCAGCGTGAAGCGAACGAAAACTATCGAGCGGTCACGACTGCTGATGCGTTGAAGCGGCTCGTTGTGGAGCTTAAAGACAAACCTTTGCTCGCGGTCGATACCGAGACGATCGGCCTTGGGCACTCGGCCGAGCTCTGCGGCATCTGCCTGTCATGGGAAGAAGGCAGCGGCGTCTACATCCCGACACGATCGCCTGAGCAAGAGACGCATCTCAACACGCAACAAGTCCTCGACACGCTTCGGCCAATCCTTGAAGACCCGAATGTCCCCAAGTGCGGACACAATATGAAGTACGACGATCTCGTCCTCCGCCACGCCGGATTGAATATCCGTGGCGTCGTATTCGACTCGATGATCGGGGCATTCCTTGCGGGCGCGCCGGGTATCGGCATGGACGACCTCGCGTTATCTGAGCTTGGCCATGAATGCATCCCGATCAGCGAACTCATTGGGCCCAAGCCACGCCGCAAGACCGATCCACCGCAGAAGACGATGGATCAGATCGCGTTGGAGACGGTGTCACAGTACGCCGCGGAAGACGCCGACATCACGCTTCGCCTTTGTAACAAGCTCAAAACGAAGCTCGATGAGCAAGGCATGACCGAGCTGTATGAAACCATCGAGATGCCCCTGGTGCACGTCCTCGCGACGATGGAGCAGCACGGCATACAAGTCGATCCCGGAATACTTGATGCGCAAAGAGAAAAACTCCAGTCACGCATCGACGAGTTGCGAAGCGATATCCTCGACCGCGCAAAAGTAGACTTCAACCCCGACAGCCCCAAGCAGCTTGGCGAGGTGCTCTTCAACCAGCTCGGCTTCAAAGTCATCAAAAAGACAAAAACCGGATTTAGCACCGATAGTGAAGTCCTCGAAAAACTCGATTCTTTGCCCCCGGAAGATATCACTTCGGTTGATGAATCGGCGCGACCCATCCCGGGCCTGATGATCGAGTATCGCATGCTGACAAAGCTCGTCGGCACATACCTCCTCTCGCTCAAAGAAGCGATCGCAGACGACGGCCGAGTCCATGCGCGATTCAACCAAACCGGCGCGGCGACAGGTCGCTTGTCCTCCAGCGACCCGAACCTGCAGAACATCCCGATCCGCACGGAGGTCGGCCGAGACATCCGCAAAGCCTTTGTCGCGGCCCCCGGCCACAAGCTCATCGCAGCGGACTACTCGCAGATCGAGTTGCGTGTCCTCGCACACCTCAGCGAAGACCCGGCCCTCATCGACGCGTTTAACAAAGGGCAAGACATCCATAATGCCGTGGCGGCGCAAGTGTTTGGGGCGAAGCCCGAGGATGTCACCAAAGAGCAACGCAACCGCGCAAAAGTCATCAACTTCGGCATCATCTACGGCATCACGGCCTTTGGGCTCGCCCGCCGCATCGACGACCTCGACAACAAAGCCGCTGCCGCGTTAATCGATGAATACAAAGAACGCTTCCCCGGTATCGACGGCTTCATGCAAACCTGCATCGAAAAGGCCTCGGCCGACGGCTATGTCGAAACCATCCTCGGCCGCCGCCGCGCCATCCCCGGCATCCACGAACGCAACCCCAACCAACGCGCCTTAGCCGAACGACTCGCCATCAACTCCGTCGTCCAAGGCAGCGCCGCCGACCTCATCAAACTCGCAATGGTTAACTTGCAACAACGTATCGAACGCGAACAGTTGCCCGCCAAGCTCTTGCTACAAATCCACGACGAACTAGTCATCGAATCCCCCGCCGACCAAGCGGACGAGATGGCAAAGATACTAGTTGAAACCATGCAATCTGCGATGGCATTGAAGGTGCCTTTGGAGGTTGAGCCGGGCATTGGTGAGGATTGGTTTGGGGCGAAGTAGAGGTCCGGTTTTTAAACCGTAGCGGTGTTTAGACACAAAAAGGCAGGACGCAGACAACCATCCGCGCCGCCGCGTAACACAACATTATGCGTGACCCATTTTTATCTATTGAGTTTCTCTTCTAGCCGGTGGTGTTGTAATCCCCCCTTTGGTCCGCGCGTTTAAAAGTAGAGAGTCCTAGGGTTCATGGTTGGGGTTGATCCGTATGGCTGGGGCTGGAAGGAAGGGCGCAGTACTGACTGTAAGCCCCAGCCACACGGACGCGATCTTCGTACTCCCTACGGTACTTCACTGGCGGCACACGGCCTATCGCCAGGTGGGGCCGGTCGTGGTTGTACTGGTACAGCCAACGCGTTGATTCTTCACGGGGAGGAAAAGGGTATGGGAGGGGCGGATGTGCAGCGGTGGTTCCGCCTCAAACACCTGGCAAAGAGACGCCAGGCAAGTTTGCCAGCCTGAAAACACAGCGATTTTGCATCACGTGGCTTCGGTTCGCCACGTCAGCGTAGTAAAATTTGATCGAACTTGTCACGGCGGCGTATCCGAGCAGTCAAATGGGAAATGTCAGGTTCTATGATTTCCTCGGTCCCACCCTTGTGGTATCGGCCGCAATGGCGAACGATATGCGGATCGCATTGGACGAGGGGGATTGACAGTGGCCTCTATCGTGAGGCTTCGTTTCGATCAAGCACCTAGGAGCTCAATGCAACGCACCCTCGGCTTTCTATACCTGTTTTTTCTTTTGATCGCATGCCTGCCTTGTGCGGCAGAAAAATCCAACGTCGTTGTGATTGTCGCCGACGATATGGGATGGGCGGATGTGGGCTATCACGGTGCGCCGTTCCCGACGCCAAATATCGATGCGCTGGTTAAGCAAGGTGTCGAACTAGACCAGCACTACGTCTGGCCGACGTGTACGCCGACGCGCGTCGCGTTGTTGACGGGGCGTTACCCGTCTCGGTTTGGGTGCTACAACCCGAGCAATGAACGCGTCTTACCTTGGGAGACAGCGACGCTGGCCAGCATACTCGGCGAAGCGGGGTACACAACGATGATCTCGGGCAAGTGGCACCTAGGGTCGAGCCCTGAGTTCGGGCCGAGGAAGTTTGGTTTTGACCGGTCGTACGGGAGCTTGGCCGGGGGG
>JBGCDC010000036.1:0-4199 GCA_045105055.1 Phycisphaeraceae bacterium
GTTTGCGGAAGGGTTTGAGAAGCTCAGTGATGAGAAATTGATTGAGCTACTCGGGCACGAAGATCAGCGGGTAAGGATTCATGCGCAGTGGGAGATTGCCAAAGATAACCGCGGAACCACCGAACTAATCATGTTGATTGCTGATAAGGATGCACCAAGACTACAAAAGCTTCATGCAGTATGGGCGGCGGGTATGAAGTGTCGAGATTGGGGCGTATCCGGCGCTGAATTTGCTGGGCAAACGCTTGCGGCTGCTCTTTTAGATGACGACCAAATGATCCGTGCCCATGCGATCTCAACACTGGGTGATTTGGTAGAGGGAGATTCCACATACAAAGCCGTGATTGGCAGCAGTGACATCATCGAGTCACTTGGTAAAGCGCAACTGGTACTCGAATACCACTCGGCGATTGCTTTAGGAAAAATTGGTAGTTCTAAAGATGTTGACATACTTTTCGACATGCTCGACCGCAATGACAACAACGACGTTGCGATCCGTCACGCGGCGAGTTATGGGTTGTCGTTGATTGGTGACACGGGTGTGATTGCCCGTGAAATGAAACAGCGTGGTGCTGCCGCGCGGCTTGGCGGGGTGCTTGCGTTGCGTCGCCTTGATAGCCCGCTGCTCGCCAACTTCCTTAACGACGAAGACCCATTGGTCGCCGCCGAGGCTGCGCGTGCGATCTATGACAAGCGCATCATGGACGCGATGCCCCCATTAGCTGGGCTTAGCGGGTCGCTACCCGTTAATCGCATGAGTGAGCCGGTGATGCGGCGCGTGATCGAGGCGAATGTTCGCCTTGCCGACCAAGCTAGCGCGATGCGTTTGGGGCAGTTGGCGGCAAATAGTGACGCCCCTGAGATGTGGCGACTTCTCGCGTTGCAAGAACTTGATGGATGGGCCAAAGAGCGTAACCGCGGCGGCGTCTGGGGTGCGTGGTGGCCGCGTCCTGAGCAAACAATGGAGCACGCCGCGACGGCGATGCTGACGTATCTGCCTTCGATCACGGATGGGCCCAGCAAGGTCATTGAGCAGTCGCGTACGCTGATGCAGCGGCACGTCGCCAAGTCCACGCCGACAGAGTTGGCGGCGATGGCGTTAAACCCAGAAGAGCCCGAGGCGCTACGGCTTAGTACGTTGCAGATGCTCACAGAGGCTGACAAAACGCTTGCGACCACGACCGCCCAACAACTCGCGGACGACATACAGAACGCTGCGAATCTACGCATCAAGGCTCGGCTTGCGTTGCTGGGACTTGACCTCGACGCCGGTCAACAGAGTTACGCTAAGGCCATCGCGTCTGGTGAACTTAGCGAACAGCAAGACGCGATCCAACGCTTGGGTCGCACCGTTAAAGCAAGCCGCGCGATCCCTGGCGAAGCCTTCGCTAAACTCGCCGATGCACTTAAACGCAAAGAACTCGACGCGGCACTCGTGCTCGATGTCGTGCAGGCCGTGTCAACAAATAAAGATATGCCTACGCCGGTGCGCCTTACGGTGCAGCAATATGTCGACCAGAACCAGTCGGCGGACGAGGTGCCCTTCGTTCGTGAAGCGTCGCTCCGTGGTGGATCGATCGCGCGAGGCAAAGATATTTTTCTCAACCAAGACGTCGCTCAATGCCAGCGCTGTCACGCCGCTGACGGCAGCGATAGCGTCGGTCCCGGGCTCAACGGCATCGCAGCGCAACATGACGCAAATTACTTTTACGACGCACTCGTCCGACCCGGCGCGACAATCGCCAAAGGCTTTGCCAGTACCACCGTCAACCTCACCGATGGTACCAGCGTCAACGGGCGAATCCTGAACGATCAATCGACCGATGCAACGCTTGTGCTGACGAATGCAGACGGCGTGATCACTGAAATTCCGCGCGATCAGGTCGCGGGTCAACCGATTGTCAGTGATGTGTCGCTCATGCCGACGATGACGGACAAGCTCTCGCCGATGGAGTTGCGTGATGTGATTGCTTACCTCGGTTCGCTAGAAAGCAACCCGAGTCCGGCGTATCGCATGGTCGGTGCAAGTGGTTCCAAGGCGAGTGGCCCGCAGGTTGCGAAGCCGGCTGCGGGTATTAAACACGCGATCCTGCTCCCAATCATTTTGATTGTGATTGCGGCATCAATGGTCGCGTTGTTACTCGCAACGATTCTTGGCGCTCAGCTCGGTAAGCCTTGAGCTTACTCGTTGCCGAGTTCTTCGAGCAGGTCGATGGGGTCGGCGTTAGGGACGACTCTTTCGCGGACAAACTCGTACGTGCCGTCGTATTGGTTGGCTAGTGTTTCGAGGATGTTCTGTTCGCTGCGGTAGAAGAACTGTACGCCGTGGACACGGACCTTTGCGTCGCCGATAGCTTCTTTGACAAGGGTTAATGCTTCACCCGGTTTCGTGTCGCCTTGACTAAACGCGAAGGCGTCGTCCGAGAGTAAGTAGATATCGGTGGGGTTAAGCGTTAGGGCTTGAGCGATGGCCTGCGTCGGGTTGGATCGGCCCGATGGGAAGACAGGCATCTTATCTGAGCTAAGCCAGTCTTCCGAGACCTTGGCGAGCAGGGCTCGCGAGGGCTTGAGCATGCCTTCGGGTTTAATGGCGATCGGCTTGTCGGACTTAAAAAAGTACACCGCGAACTCTTCGTTTTCTTTGACGGTTCTTAGTGCTTCCTTGAGCCAAACGAGCATCTGTGGAAGTGAATCCACGAGCGAACCCGATGCGTCGACTAAGAAGACAATCCGCGCAGGCTTTTCATCAACAACAGGCGTGACGGTTGGCGTCGGGTCGGTTGGTGGGTTGGGTTGATCGGGGTTTTGTAAATCTGGGCCCGTATTGCCCACTGTCGGGCGGTTGGGGTTGCTGATGGGGTCGGGATTGGTGTCTGTGTCGATGGTCGGTTGCTTCGGCAGGTCTAGCGGTCGGCTGTCGCTGCTGTCGCGGAACAAGCCTTGGAGGGCATCGCCGCCGAGCACGGGTGGGCCACTGCTAAACGGGTTGGGGCCATCGCGTTCGACGGGCGCGGTGCCGTCTGCGTTGTCTGGCTGGTTCGTAGGATCGGTTGGCCCGCTGGGTGTGTTGTCTAGAGCGATCGGCCCATTGTTTTGGGTCGTGTCGTTTGACGCGGGGTTTGTGCGATTGCCAACTAAGCGATCGTAGTTTTGGCTGATCAGGTAACCACCTACGCCAACGATGCCGACAAACAGGAGGAGAATAATGAGCCAACGCCCAGCGCCGCCGCCCGATTGATTGGGTGTGATTGGTCGCGTCGACTCGCTTGGTGGCAGCGTGGTCGTGGGGTTCATGCCCGACGTATTTAGTCCAGGCGGTGCGCTTTGCAGATATGGATTACTTGGCGGCTCGGGCTGAGGCGGGGCTTGCGTCGGTAGTTCGGTTGTATGCGAAGCGGCGGGGGACAGTGATGCCTTTGGTGGCTCGTTGTCTTCTTGCGACGAGGTGCCGTCCGGCTGATCTTCTTCCAGTTTAGACAACGCGTCTTGGATGAAGCTCACATCCAATTGCGACCCGATCAATGCGTCGGTCTCTGAATCGGTGGGCTGTTCGGACGTGTCAGTCCGATCCGCCTGCTCCGCCACATCCGGGACGCTTGCGTCAAGTGAATCCGCGGCCTCCTCGGCCAACGCTTCATCAATCGCAGGTAAACCAGCAACCGTATCATCCAAGCCTGCAGACAACGCATCGAACGCGGCGTCGATATCAAATTCGGAATCAGCTTCCTGATCGTCTTCGTCTAACAGGCCCTCTAGGACTTCCGCGGAGACAGCCGGTTCGTTCTCCGGAGACTCTTCGCTTGTTTGTTCATCTTCATCGCCGCGTTCTGCGAAGACGTTTTCATCAGACTCACCGATTAATTCGTCTTCGTCGATGTCATCAAGCGCGTCTAGTTGAGGCGAGGGGATGCCTGGCGGCAGATCGATCTCACTAAACGGCTCGTCAATATCGTCTGACGCCTCGGCTTGCTTCGCGGTAACGATCGGCTCGGGATCGTCTTCAAGGTCGAGCGCATCAAAGAGTGCCGAATCGCTTAGCTGATCCGCATCGCTAATCTCAAAGGCAGTTTCATCAATCTCGATCTCGTCGATTTCAAACGTGGGTTCTTCAAGCTCAACGTCGGCCGCCGCTTCCGGCTCAAGATTGAGATCTTCTACAATTTCTTCTGCAATCGGTTCTGCATCTAGTTCCGCGATCA
>JBGCDC010000037.1:0-2378 GCA_045105055.1 Phycisphaeraceae bacterium
CTCGCGGTGCTGGTCGTGCCGCTCGCGCTGTGGGTGCTCTACAACGGCTACCGCAAGCATGGGAACCGCCTGACCCTCGTCGCCGCGACCGCCGGTGCGCTCCTGATCTTGGCCGGCCTCGTTTCCCCGATGGTGCACAGCGACCCGATCGTCGAGTTCTCCGTCCCCGCGTTCCTCAGCGACACCCCCGCGACCGCCGAGGTCGTGCCCGCCTCCGCACCTACGCCCGCCGCACATGCCGCCGCCACGCCAACCTGCTCCGAGGCCTGCTGCCCAACCATCACCCACAACGCAATAGCCGGCACCGCCAACATCGCCATGCCCCCAGGCGGCCTGCTCACCCTCCTCGGCAGCGTCCTCCTCGTCCTCGCACACACCAGCAACCTCATCGCCTGCCGCTGCTTCTCAAAGAACACCTGCAACGCTGACGGCTCGAGCTGTGGCTGCCCCGCCTGACCTGAAAATTCGGTAGCCCGAAAAAACGGCGTAATAGCTCACTGGTCGCTCTTCTCCTCCGGTTGATTGGACCCTCATCAAGCTATAAACGACAACCGCCCACATCATTGATGTGGTCGGGTCGGGGAAGAGTCGCAAGTTATCTAAAAACAGCGCAGCACGAACACCACCCTCACTCGACATCCCGGCGAATGGGCAGCTACGACATCTGCTTCTAGATCAAGTCCAAACGCATCCCTTGCGCGCACAAAGACATCACGCATCGCGATAATCGTTGCCTCGCAAGGGATTAAGAGGGTCGTCCTCTTTAGCCGTCGTGTTTTTTATGCACATGATGAACGTAGAAATTGTCTTCCCGCCGTCCGCCGCTTCATCCAACGCAACACGGGCTCTGTCGATCGCCTTCTCCGCTCATCGCCACGCGACCGTCGGGTCGATACGTTGGGTATGAACAAACAGTACATTTTATTGACGCTGGTCTTGGTCGCGCTGCTTTGGCCGGTGTGTGCTTTTGCTGAACAGGCTAAGCCAAGCCTCGCCCAAGCCAAGGCAACCTACGAGCAGAACGACCGCGACTTAAACAAGGCTTACAAAAGCGTGAAGGCCGAGCTGCCCGAGCATACGTTCGCAGAGCTGAAAGCCAAGCAGCGCGGGTGGATCCACTACCGCGACTTCTTCTGCGATGAAGTGATCCGTCGTGACAGCCCGCGACTAGCCAAAGCAGACCTGACCAAAGAGGTGGTCTACTGGCAGCGCATGTCGGGGATCACCCATGAGCGCACCGCCATCCTGCGTGCGATCCTTTCAGCGCATCAAGGCAAAGAAAAACCACTTACTGGGCGATGGATCGACGGCTACGGCGGCTACCTCAACATCGTCGAGCAAGGCGACAAAATCGCCTTCGAGATCGACGTCGTCCGCGGACCCACGTATCACCTAGGCAACCTGGCTGGCGTCGCAGAACGCAACGGCCAATTGATCCGCTTCAACGACGGCGGGGAAGACGATGGCAAAGGCTACGTCCGTAAGCCCGCTTGGGTCACTTTCATCCACCGTGCCAATCACATCGAGCTCATCACCGCGGGCGCACAGATCTACTGCGGCGCGAGAGCCTACTTCGACAACGACTACTACCGCGTCGGCGATCTAACAGAAAAAGCCCGCAAGCAAGTACTCAAGCAAGCAGGGGGGGAGCCAGATGAGGCGCGTTGATCCATTTCGGTAGGAGCTAACCCTCTCAGCGAACCGCATGCGCCTTTCTCGTAAACGCAATACTGCGGGTGCCACAGTGCGTCACGAAGCGCGCTGTGTGCGAGCCTTCTATTGTTGATCACGAGTCGTTCGCACACAGCGGCCTACGGCACGCAGTGTGGCACCCGGGCATTCGACGCAAGATCGTTCGTCCGCCCGCGTGTGAAGCGGCGGCAGGGTCAAACCTCTGATCGTCAATAGAACACGCCCCGCAGCCGCCGGGCCACGCCCGGGCGGACGAACCATCGCAAAGAGTTTTCCGAATGATGTGTTCTAGAGCAGCATGCATGATTTCTGGCCTTGCTGTCTTAGCTCCCTCTCCCCTTGGGGAGAGGGTTGGGGTGAGGGGATAGCGTTCGATTCACAATGAAACAAGGAACAAGCCGCCGTTTGTTTGACGCCTCCCCCTCATCCCCCTCCTTCTCCCGCCGAGGGAGAAGGAGCCCGAGCCATGCTATTAAATACGCAAGATGCTCTAGTACCAGTCGCCGTAGAAAATGCTTGCTTCTGTTACATGCTTGCTCTATAACGATGATTGAATCAAACAGGGCTCGATTCTTTTTCCTCGCCTAGGTCTCACTCATGCCAAACCTCTTCGTCTCGCGTGCCTCTGTCTTTCTTTCGATGGGATGCGTGGCGCTGGCCTTGCCCACTTTGGCTCAGGACGTTTC
>JBGCDC010000038.1:0-2371 GCA_045105055.1 Phycisphaeraceae bacterium
CCTTCGCCCCGCACGCATCACTGCCGTTGAAGAGGCAGAGCTATTGATCAGCCTTGAGCCGATATACATATGGTTCGGGAGATGCCGCTTCATCGCGGTTTTTACAATCCGGTAATACGTCTCCGCAACATATTGAAGGAAATCTTGTTCGTCCGCCGCCTTGGGCTTCCGCGGCTCGTTTCCTTGACGCGCGTTCCACCATCGCTCCGCAGCAACGCGGTTGACGTTGCCAGGCTTTAGCGCGAGATAAGTTGAAAGCGCATCTCCCCGCAAAGGAAGCTCATTATCCGAAAAGACACCAAGCAGCCATGGGTCCTCCGCGTGCTGCTCAGCGACTTTGGCAAAACGTTCCTCGCAATATGTTATGAACGCAGGGTCGAAGACAGGGATCGCGTCGCCCACGTATTGATTATTGCCAGAGCCCATACGAGCGAGGCCGTGTTCTCTGGCGAAACTCGCCATGAGTTTCATATAAAGCGTGTAAGGCAATTCGACTTTTGATTTGTCCAGCCGTTTCATATCCGACCAGCAGCCAAGGGTGTTGAACCCGTTCTTGATAAGCAGCCGTTTTGTATCTCGTGCCCAGCGTGCTTCGTTGCCAAAGCTCTTATCTACAGCGGTTTTGCTGCGGTCGGTGCGATTGAGGTAGACCGAGTTGATGCCCTTAGAGATAAACCGCCCGCCATCGGGATCGATGATCCACCAGGCGCCGTTGATCTGTTTAACATGGAAATAGCCGGTTGCCTTGCTCGCTTGTTTAAGCGATCCGCCATAGGGCGTCAGATCGGAATCTTTGATGAAGCGATAACTAGGCAGGCTGCTGAGAACGACGGTGTCTCTAGGCGTCCACTTGGTATGCGATGTCTTGTTTTTAGCAAGCACCTTCACCGACTCAACATCTTTTAAATCGATCTGCTGCGCATAGTTATTCGTCGCTATTGAAAAGCATATCCATACGGCAAGCACAAGCTTGAACACGTGCTTTAGAGAAAGTGCTTGACACATAGTGATCTCTTTTTGTCGTTGCGTAGCGATGTGCCGCAATGCCATGAGCGACGACGATGCGCGTCACTGCAGCGTACTAAGGGGGATAACTGTTTCGTGAGCCGTCTCGCCTTTCACGTTGCGGGCGCTCAGCGTGATGGTTGTGTCGTCACCCGCCCAATCGACGCGGACGAGGCCAAAGTTGTTATTGGTGTACAGCTTATCTTTGACGCGGTAACTATTGGGTGCGGTGTACCATAACTCTCGTGGCTTCTGGTTCAGGCCGCTCGATGTTAGGTCGTACATCGGGTACGGGCCTTCATCGCTTTTGGACAGCTCGGTGAAATGAACATCGCCACTAAGGAAGACGACGCCGTTGGCCTCGGTCGTTTCGATAAGTTTGAACAAGCGGTCGCGTTCGTGCGGCATATTGCCCCAGGTCTCCATACCTTTCTCCCACGAGATGACTTGGATGCTCGAGACGATCAGCCGCACGTCTGCTTCTTTTTTAAGTTGTTTTTCAAGCCAGTTCCACTGGTCCTCGCCGAGCATGGTGCGCGTCGTGTCCTTGGTCGGCTGATAGATCCCGACGACGTTCTTCGCATTCTTTTCTTCCTTGGTGAGCGTGCTGCGATCGAGCTTGTCCCGGAAGTAGCGCGTGTCGAGCAAGATGACCTGCACTTGGCTGCCGGGCTTACCTAGCATTTGGCTGCCGTAGATCCCTTCGCGTGTTCGGCGGGGGGAGTCCGCGGGCACACCAAAAAAGTCCAGACACATCTGTGCCGACTCTTTACGCCTGGGATAGTCTTTGCCGCCGTCGTTTTTGCCTAGGTCGTGGTCGTCATACACCGCCAGTACTGGCGTCGTTTTCAGCAGCTTCTGATAGCCCGGTTTCGCAGCGAGCTTGTCGTACTTCGCTTGCATCACCGCCATGTCGTTCGTGTCGCCATAGATGTTGTCGCCGGTGAAAATAAACAGCTCAGGCTCCGCCGCGACCACCGCGTCCCAGATCGGCTGCGGCTTGCCTTCGTGAGCACACGCCCCAAACGCAATCAGCGTCGGCGCAACAGGCTCGGCGGGTTGAGCCGTGGCGCAACCCGTGGCAAAAGTACAAAGCGCGAGCATGAGCGAAAGCAGGGCGGGTTTCATAGTGATCCTTCGAGAGTAAGTGGGTCGGGCAATAGCCTAACAAAATCAATCTGAGCGCTGCGGGGGTAGCGGCCACCTACCGTCAGAGTGTTCGACCCCCGGGCGTGGCCCGGCGGCTGCTTTCGCGCTGCTGATCGCAAACCACAGTGTGTCGTATCCAGAAGCGCGACACAGCCGCCGCGTCACCACGCGGGGGACGAAGCGTCACACGCTTTCATCATTGATGGGGTGTCACAAC
>JBGCDC010000039.1:0-5346 GCA_045105055.1 Phycisphaeraceae bacterium
CCCATGTTGTCGAAGAACTTGGAGTAGACGGGCCACTTGCCGTACTTGTCGAAGATGCTGGAGCCGATGATCGCGCCGCCGAGTTCGGTGACGACGTCTTTGAGTTGGAAGCGTTTGCCGTCGTGGATGACGTAGGACTGGCCTTCGTCGTGGACTCGGCCATCGTTTGCGGCGTCGGTGGTCGAGCCGAACCATCGTTCGTCGATGCCGCCGCGGTTTAGGCCGTAGGCGTAGGTGTCATCGGGATGCAGCTTCAGACGCAGGCCCGGCTGAAGGAACGATCGCGGCACCCAGTTGGGGGACAAGCGCAGCAGCCCGCCGGTGGCTTCGAGAGCGCTCTCGGCAGCTGCTTTGACGTTCGAGTCAAGGGTGGTCAGTTCTTGGACGGTTTTGGCGGACATGGCGGTCACGGGCGGATTCCTCTGGTGCGGTAGGGTTCGGTAAAGCGGGTGCAGGACCCGTCGAGCCGTAGAGTTTACCGCATCGGGCTCTGATTTAGACGCTTTTTGTGGCGTAATCTTTCAGTTGATTTTCCAGAATCTATAGCCGCTGACGGAAGCCCGTCGGCCTGGGCGAGCGAGCATGGGCTTAATTTGAGATTGTTTTAACCGCAGGCCGACGGGCTTCCGCCAGCGGCTATGTAGGCCCGCGCGATACACTTTCCCCATGGCTAAGACCACCACCCAAACGCTGATCTCCGCGGAACGCAACCTGCACCTGGGCGACTGCTGCTTCGATAGCGGCATGCTCGCGCCGGACTGCCCGACGCCATGGTCCGTCCGGATGCATCGCCTTCACGGCGGAAAACAAGAGGGCGTCGACCTCATCACCATCGACAACGGCGTCTTCCAAGTCCGCGTCTGCCCGACGCGCGGCATGGGGATCATCGATGCGACGATGGGCGAATTGAAACTCGGTTGGGACTCGCCGGTGAAAGAGATCGTCCACCCCGCGTTTGTCGATATGCAGCGTCGAGGACGCACCGGCTGGCTCGAAGGGTTTAACGAGTTCGTCGTGCGGTGCGGCCTTGAGTTCATGGGGCCGCCTTGCAAAGATGTGAAACACTCGGCCGTCGGCGAACCCCCCGCGAGCGACACCACGCTGCACGGCAAGATCGCGAATATCCCCGCAAGCGAAGTGCACATCATCGTCCAGACCACCGCGCCTTACGCGATCACCCTGCGCGGCGTCGTTCACGAACGAGCCATGTACGGCCCGAAGCTACAACTCACCGCAGACCTGACCATTATCCCCGACGAGCAAGGCTTCACGCTCAACGACACGATCCAAAATAAAGGCGGACAAACTGCTGAGGGTTGTTTGCTCTACCACATCAACCAGGGCCGACCGATCCTCGATAACGGCGCTCGCTTGGTCGGCTCGATTAATGAGTCCGCGCCGCGCGACGAGGGCTACACCGACAAGCAGATCAAGCAGTTCGACCGCTACGGCAACCCCGAGCCGGGCAGCCCCGAGCAGTGCTACTTCATTGATTTGAAAGCGGACCGCGCGGGCCGAGTCGGCGTGCTGCTGCACAACAAGAAAAAGAACCTCGGTCTTGCCGTGGGCTGGAAGAAAAAACAACTCCCGTTGTTCACGCTCTGGAAAGCCCTGCACGACGAACGCGACGGCTACGTCACCGGCCTAGAACCCTGCACGACCTACCCGATGCCCCGACCCACTGAGCGTGAAGTGGGACACCTCATCCAACTCAAACCCAATGCGAGCTACAAGACCGAATTGAGTTTTGAGTTGTTCGACGACAAGCAAGCATTGGCCAAGGCCGCGGCGAGCATGTAAGTTTAGATTCCTGCCTTCGTCGGTCTATTAATGAAACATGCTATGTATTTACGAGTAGTAATCGTTGCGATGGTGTTGTGCTGTGTTGCAAACACTGTATTGGGTCAGTCTAAGAATGCGCCAAAAGAGCCTTTAATTGCGACGGATTTTGAGCAGGCCGACGAGCTCGGTTTGTTTAAAGCGCTGAGTAAGCACGCCCTATTGGATGTCGTTGAGGGCGAGGGCGTCGACGGCTCGAAGGGGCTGCGCACCAAGTACGTGGGATACAAAGAAGGCAGCAAGCGTGTCGGTGTTACGTTCGATCTGCCCAAGCATGTCATGCATGCGACGCTGAATTACGATGTCAAGTTCGATAGAGATTTTCAATTCGTTAAGGGCGGCAAGATGCATGGCTTATCGCCGGACAAAGGCATCACTGGCGGCAAAGAGATGAAGCCCGAGGGCTGGAGTGCCCGCGTCATGTGGCGCGACCGGGGCCTAAATACCTACGTCTACTCGCAAGATAAGAATCGAAAGTACGGCGAAGGCGCCGACCGCACTCTCGCGCACAAGTTCCGCCCCAACCGCTACCACGCGATCACGATCTATGTAAAACTCAACGACCCGGTCGATAAAGCCAACGGCAGTATGCGCATCTACGTGGATGGCCGAGGTGTCGCGGACCATCGCGGCATCCAGTTCCGCTCGGTTGAGGGCGAACACACGAAGATCAGCAAGTTCTTATTCAGCACCTTCCACGGCGGACACGATCCAAGCTGGGCTCCCAAAGACAAGAACGGCAACTATATCACCGTCTACGCGTACTTCGACAACTTCGCGGTTTACGAAGGTTTGAACATCCGAAGACGTCCGGTGAAGTGATTCGGCGATGCCGATGAAACAGGTCGAGCGGTTGGTCGGCTAAGGATTCGAGGTGATTGTTTTCATCGGCCGAAAGCATTGGAGTGAAAGACCACCGTAATCAATGGGGCCTAACTGAAACGCTCATCCGCGGCGGGGCATTGTTTCTTGGCAGCTACTTCATGTGGAGTTGGCTGCTCTTTTTTACGGGTACCACGCATTACGACGCGACGATCTGGTGGGTCGATCTGCGGTTCCTGCCGGGGTGGCTGGCGGGATTGGTCTCGATTGTTTTTTGTGTCGCGCTGCTGCATCGCGGGTTGCTTCCCAATGCGAGTAAATCGCGGCAAGGATTCCGAAAGATCGCGTTGAGTTGCTTGCTCGCCGCGCTGATCTTGAACACGCTCGTCGCGCTTCGGCTGTCGATGAGTAGCGTGATGCTTGGCATGCCGATCCCATTGACGGCGGTGCTTGCGTTAGGCGTAGGCATGATGCTGCGTCGGCCGAAAGTGACGGGCCCTGCGACTTGGTTTTTAAAGCTTCGTCGTTGTAGTGGGGTGGTTGTTTGTGCAGCGGGTTTCGCATTGCTCGCTGCGCTAGCGCAGATGTTTTGGTTTGGCGAGAGCGATTACCGAAGGCCTGCCGACGCGATTCTGGTCTATGGCTGCAAGGCCTACGCCGACGGCCGACCTTCGCAGGCCTTGGCCGACCGAGTGCACACCGCAACCGAGTTGTATCACCAAGGCCTCGCGCCGGTGATCGTGATGTCTGGCGGACCCGTCCGCAACACGACGATGCACGAGACACAGGCCATGGCCGACTATGCCGTATCGCTTGGCGTGCCTCGCGAGGTGATCTTGTTCGATGCCGAAGGCCTAGACACGCAGGCCACAGCAGAAAATTTGCGCGGCGTATTGGCAAGTAAAAACACGAATGATTCGCTGCGCATCCTCGCGGTCAGCCACGACTACCACCTGCCCCGCGTCAAGCTTTCCCTAGAGCGCGAAGGGCTCAAGGCCTATACGGTGCCCGCGGAGATCCGCCGGGGTTTACCGAGCAAGCCCTACCTCATGGCCCGCGAAACCGCGGCGTGGTGGTACTACTTCTTCAGGCCGATCGTCACGGTGATTGATTAACGAAACGCGCTCGGCGTCATCGGCAGGGTCTGCCCGCGATAGGCTTTCAACTCTGCGGCTAGCACGCCTTCAGTCTCGGCGTATTGTGCTTGCCCCGCAAGGTTTTCCTGCTCTAGGCCTTGGCTTTCGATGTCGTAGAGTTCCTTGGCAACGCACTGATCGCTATCGCTTTGAAACCACTCGACGTAGCGGTGGTCTTTGCTGCGGACGGTGTAGCCCATGACTTCTTTGTCGTCTGGGCCGTGCCAGATGCCGTAGCGCAGGAACTGGCTAAACGCGTATGGCTTGCCTTCTTTGTCTGGCTCGTCCATGCAAGCCGCAAAGCTCTGCCCCGCTAGTCCCTCGGGCTTTGGCAGCTCGGCCAAGTCGCAGAGCGTCGGGTAGATGTCGACCGATTCGACGATCTGGTGCCGAGCACTTTCCCCGTTATTCACGGCGTGAAAACTTCCGGTGGGCTTCACGATCAGTGGCACGCGCGTGTCCATCTCGTAGTTAGTCATCTTGCCCCAGCTCCCGTAGTCGCCGAGCTTCCAGCCGTTGTCGCCCCACAGGACGATGATGGTGTTGTCGAGGATGTTGAGGTCTTCGAGGTGGTCGAGCATCTTGCCGATCTGCGCGTCGATGTAGCTAACGGAAGCGAAGTAGCCGTGCCGAAGGAGCTTGGCGTGGTCGGGGTGGAGCTGGCCCTCGGCGGGATGCTCGCAATCCTTGAAGTCGTCGTAGCCGCGCAGCTCGCGCATATTATTCATCGCCATCGACGGCGCGCCCAGCGGCGGCATGTCGTACTCCGCTAGCTCGATCGCCTCTCGGCTATATAAATCCCAATACTTCTTCGGCACGTTAAACGGCAAGTGCGGGCGGTAATAACCCAAGCCAAAAAAGAACGGCTTGTCCTTCTTCGTTAACTCACTCAACTTATCGATCGCGACATCCGTCTGCGCCCCGTCGTAATACGTATCGTCGGGTACGTCCGGCATCTCCGTCGCGTTGGCTTTCAGATACCAGTGCCCGAACTGATCGACGCGCTGCTTCTCCGCTTCGGTGTTGCGGAGTTCGTCTTTGCGTCGTTCGAGGTACTCGAGGTTGTGGTTGTCGAGGTAGACGCAGTCCGGGTCGTAGGGGAAGCCGGGGATGATCAGGCGGGGTTCGGACCAGGAAGCGGGGTCGAGCTTGTCGTTGTGATAGATCTTGCCGATGGCCGCGGTGTGGTAGCCGTGTGCCATGAAGTGCTGGGGGATCGTGACCGCATCGGGGTTCGACTCGCGGAAGTTTTTATCTAAACCCCAGACAGAAAGTTCATCCGGCCGTTTGCCGGTCAGCATGCTCGCACGCGACGGATTACAAACCGCGATCTGCACATACGATCGCTCGAAGTGCGCCCCCGCCGCCGCAAGCCGATCGATGTTGGGGCTGATGATGTGATCACAGCCATAGCACCCCAGCTCGGGGCGAAGGTCGTCGGAAAAGATGAAGAGGACGTTTGGTTTTTGAGCCATAATTTTATCTTTCACATGGCCGAATCAATGAGGGATTCGGCGGCATCTCGTCATTTTGTTAAAGCAATCCGATC
>JBGCDC010000040.1:0-3498 GCA_045105055.1 Phycisphaeraceae bacterium
TACGGGATTTCCCAGACGTGCCGTTGATGATGAAACCTTTTGATGCCAAGCGATTGCTTGGCCTATTGGACCGTGCGGTCCCCTTTGAACAAACCAACGCAGCCTAGGCCGCTTAAAATGAAACTTAATTGAACCGGAGAACACAGATGACACGTAAACCAAGAATCCTGATCGCTGACGATAACACTGATTTACTCGCTGCCTTGAAGCTGCGACTGGAGCACTGCAATGCCGAGGTGATCACGGCACAAGACGGGTACAACGCCTTGGCGAAAGCGGCACAGTGCCAACCCGACATCCTGATCCTTGATATCAACATGCCTGCGGGCGACGGCTTTAGCGTGATGGGGCGCATGAGCAATTTGCCTGGGATGAAGGGCACGAAAACGATCTTTATGACCGGCGACCACAGCGAGCGACTGGATAAGATGGCTTACGACATGGGTGCCCTGGAAGTCTTCCACAAACCACTTCAGATGAAGTCGCTTGTCTCGACCGTGCGCGCCGCGATCCAGCCCAGGGCGGCATGATCGATTGATTGTATTCGCCGCGTCGACCTAGTCTTCGTGCACGATGTGCCAGTTGGCATTGAGTCGGCGATAGGACCAGACATTGAATAAGGATTTGATTTCGGTGTCGCTCATGTTGTAGACGAGGAAGTCTGGGGAATTTGTATTTTGGCTGATCTGGAAATAGACACGGTTTTTGCCGTGGCTATTTTTCGTACAGACCCCGACGATTTCGAAGATGCCGATGTTCGGCGGTGGAATGTGCGAGCCTGGGTTTTGGATGGCCTGTTGCACTTGTTTGTTCAGCGCATCGCGGTGTAGAAAAAAGCTCACGTAGATCGGCCATTCAACGACCATACCGGCATTGAACGTGAAGAGTATTAAGGCGACAATGAAGCCGCGCATGCTTGGCCACTTCTTGCATGCGCTTCGACAGGCGATGTACGCCATCAGCGCGATAGTCAAAGGCACAGCACCAAACAGCCAGTAGAAGATCAGCAGGACCATGTCGTGCTTGCCGCTTGAGATACCGATCGCCGAGGCGGCTCCGACGCCCGTCGCGATCACCGCGGCCGTCCATCCCGCGTACCGTGCCCAGCGAAGCAGCCGGTGCGTATTGGGTTGGCCGTACGACGCGGGGTGCTCAGGCGAGAAAGCCCGCCCACACTCAGGGCAGCGGGGGTTCTCCAGTCGTTGTAAGTCGTAGCCACAAGTCAGGCAGTGCATGGCGTTATGGTAACGCTCGATAACCGAATTGCGGCGTTTAATGTCATGTGCCGCTCTAATCGAAGCTGCTTTCGGATTATTTTTACTCAAATGCATCTATTTTTCAGATATTGATGTCGAGATTGTGCGGTTTGAGGCATAACTAGTAGAGCGACCTTTATGCCCATCACCCCTGATCTGATCATGTCTGTTGTTATGAAGAGCCGGCCTCGGCTGCATGGCTACGCGTGGGTGGTGACGGGGGATCCGGACTTGGCCGAGGATGTGCTGCAGGAAGTCAGCCTGCTCGCGCTGCAGAAGGCGGATCAGATCAACGACGAGCCGCACCTGCAAGGCTGGCTACACGAGTCACTGCGTCGACAGGGCCTGGCCGCTCGCCGAAAGCATCTGGCTCAAGCGACGCAGCTGAGCAGCGAAGTGCTGAGCATGCTCGCAGTCGTACAGGTCGAACAGCACAACGCTGGACACGCGGATCAGGTTAAAGCCCTTCGCCAGTGCATTGATCTGCTTGGCGAGAAATCCCGTGACACGCTCGCCTTGCGCTACGGCAAGAACATGAAGCCCGCTGAGATCGCGGAGAAGACGGGTCGGCCGGTCCGCTCGGTCTACCAGATGATCACGCGTGCTCACACGAGCCTACGCGAGTGCGTGACGACCAAGCTCGCGACGCAAGTGGAAGGGGGCTTCAACGATGCATGATGAGCAGGCCCCCCTAGACGAGAAAGCCATCGAGGCGTACCTGCTTGGTTCGCTATCGGATGACGAGGTTGCTTCGTTAGACCGTGTGCTGCGCGATGACCCGGCAGCCCTGCAGCAGCTCGCCGACGTGATGCAGATCATGTCGCTGGTTCGGCAGGATTTCGCGGAACGAGAGTCGTACCGAGCCACGCACAAGCACGAGCCGTTGCTCGAAGATTTCGACGCGTTGATGAAAGACTTGTCGGCACGCGAAGCCGCGGCGTCAGCGGAAACGGTGAGGATCTCAGAGGACCCCATCGCAGCAGACAAAAAAGAACTCGTCGAATCGATCTCGCCACACGAGCTCGGCGTCGTCGCGGGCTACCTCTTCCGAAAGACCGTCTCGAGTAAGCCGTTCATCATCGGGAACAGCGCTCTTGCCGCGGCGATCGTGCTGCTGGCATCGTTGTTTTTCTTCGTGGATTGGGCCGACGATGTGGCCCCGCAAGTTGCAGAGCAGGCGGACGATCAACCGACGCCCATCGCGCCAGAGAACAAAATCACGGCCGCTAACCAAGTCGTCGCGACCATCACCGCCACCCACAACGCCAAATGGTCCCCCACCTCGATGGAGCGTGCTTCAGCACGCGGGTCTGCCTTAACCACCGGCTCAAAACTCCACGCCAACGACCGCCTCACCCTCACCGCAGGCACCGCCGAGATCACGACCCTTTCCGGGGCAGTCGTCCTCCTTCAAGGCCCTGCGAGGATCGAGCTAACCGAGAGTAATAACGCCCTGTATTTACATGCCGGCAAGCTCGTTGGCATCTGCGAAACCGAGTCTTCCAAAGGCCTGCTCGTCCGCACGCCGCACCTAGACATCACCGACCTAGGCACACGCTTCGGCGTCGATGTCGTGCTAGGCACCTCAACGGAAGTCCACGTCCATCAAGGCGAAGTCATCGCCAAGACGAAGGCAACCACCGCCGCACAATCAACCCGCCAACACCTCACCGCCAACCAAGCGATCCGCTCCAACGCGACGAATCATTCGATCGTGTCCATCACGCCGGACTTCGACAAGTTCGATCCATCCCTCCGCACCTACCTCCTGCCCGGCACAGGCTTCGGCCTAGCCGAGGGCGAAGCCGACCTGAACTGGCAGATCGTCGCCGACGGCAACGGACCCTTGGACACACCGATCCAGGTCAAGGTGCAGTACACCGATAGCGCGCACTGGGACGCCGTCGGCAACGACGCAGGCAAAGCGCAAAACCTCATCTTCGTCAACGGCTACCCCGAGTACGACTTCCCGCAATATAAAGGCCTAGCGACGCCTTCCATCACGCTGCGTAGCACGTTCGAGGTGCCTAAGGTTGAGCTAGAGAACGCGGCGCTCAAGTTGATCTATGCCACTAGGAATGGCGTCCGTTCCTTACGGATCAACGGCCAAGCGGTCGAGCCACTGGCCAAACAAAGTAACGGCGGCATACGTGATAACACTCGCCACGCGGCCACGCGCCCTATCGAGCAAACCGGACTCAAGCACGGCACGAACGTGATTGAAGTTGAACTCGCCAACAAA
>JBGCDC010000041.1:0-13067 GCA_045105055.1 Phycisphaeraceae bacterium
TGCACCCATTTTTTTTCATCCAAGCGAATGGGTCGGTGGTTGGTCTTCACAGCCTCCGACGACACCTAAGCCTGAGGTGAATTCTGCATGAGTCCTTCGCGCCCTGTACCTTCTGATGTTGATCCGCAATGGCTTAAACCCCAAGCGGATCCGCAAGAGTTACGACGCCATGCGCTAGCGCCTATTATTTTAGCAGGCTACCGACTCACTCAAGGGTCTCGTCGTAGTAAGCTTGCAAAGCTATGGTGTGTTTTGGCTGCTCGATTGGAAGGCGGAGAGATGCGTTCTGCCACCCTTAGAGATTTACTTAGTCAAGACTGGTATGTTCACCTAGGCGCGTACAGCTATGGGCCTTGCTCTAAGCCGGGGTATTGGCCGCCTTCTGTTTCCATCGGCCGATACGTCTCGGTTGGTCCGAACGTATCTGTCTACACACAAAACCATCCTCTGGATCGCATCTCTACGCACCCTTATTTTTATGATGCTCGCTGTGGAATGGTCGATCATGAAGGGCTCGATGCTGGACTTTTGCGGATCGAACACGATGTTTGGCTCGGGCGCAACGCAGTGATTCTGCCAGGATGTCGACGGATCGGTATCGGGGCGGTGGTGGGGGCCGGAGCTGTCGTCACGCGTGACGTGCCAGACTTCGCCATCATTGGTGGTGTTCCAGGAAAGGTCCTACGCTATCGCTACGGGGAGGAAACGCGTGGAAAAGTGCTCGCGTCGCGTTGGTGGGAGAAGACACCTGAGGCATTGGCCCAAGACATGGCCAAGATGATTCGGCCCGCCAGTGAGCTTATTGTGTAAGCCGGTCACTTCTTGAATCGAAAATGATTAGCAATCCAGCGACCGTTATTAACCCGGCAACTCGGCATGTTCAGCATCATCATCCCCGCCTATAACGAAGCAGACGTCATTGAACGATGTCTCCGATTCCTCACGCAAAGACCCGTCGATGGTGGGATTGAGATTATCGTCGCATGCAATGGTTGTAAAGACAATACGGCGGAGCTGGCGCGTAGTTTTGGTACGAATGTTGTCGTTGTAGAGACCGAGACTGCTTCGAAGATCGCCGCACTTAATCTAGGCGATGCGCATGCGACATCGTTCCCGCGTATCTATCTGGATGCAGATGTGGTAGTTGACTTGGACACGATTGAAGTGGTCGCCAACGCTTTGCGCACTGAGAGAGCCTTGGCCGCCGCGCCTAAAATGCATGTCGATATGAGCCAGAGTTCTTGGCCAGTTCGCGCATTTTATCGGATCTGGCTGATGCAGCCTTACCACCAGAAAGGCTTGATCGGCGGCGGTTTTTACGCGGTTTCAGAAGCGGGGCGAGCGCGATTTGAGTCGTTCCCAAGGATCATTGCAGACGATGAATTTGTACGCCGCCACTTTCAGTCAAGCGAACGGATAAACCCGCCGGACCAAATATTTACAATCCATGCGCCTCGTCGATTCGCAGACCTCGTGAAGGTCAAGACTCGCAGTCGGCTTGGGCGAGTGGAACTTGCTCAAAAATTCCCGCAACTCACTTCGGATTCTAAAGAACAGTCAGAGGGCAAAAGGTTCGATAGTAAGTATACCGTGGGTCTTTGGCCTGCGGTGTGTGTCTATTTGCTGGTCAATGGTCTCACAAGGCTGCGCGCACGGCGTCAGCTTAAGCAACTAGGTAGCTATCAATGGGAGCGTGACGAGTCGTCGCGTGTCCAAGCTGTCGAAGGATGAAAACGCGATACAGGGCATATATATGAAGGTGTCGATTTTTGGAATGGGCTACGTTGGAGCGGTAACCGCGGGTTGTTTGGCGCGCAATGGGCATACCGTTGTTGGCGTAGATCCCGATGAGCGTAAGCTCGAATTTATCCGACAGGGCAAGGCCCCGATCCTAGAGGATGGCGTCGAAGATCTCATGCGCGAAGCGGTTGAGTCCGGCCGACTCACCGTGACCGATAGCTGTGCGGATGCGGTTGCAGAGACCGATCTTTCGCTCGTCTGCGTCGGTACGCCATCCGCTCCCGACGGCAGCCTTGGGCTTATGTACGTGACCAAGGTCTGTGAAGAGATCGGCCAAGCGATTGCCAAAAAGGGCAGCAAGCACACCGTCGTCATCCGATCGACCGTTGTGCCTGGCACCACGCTCAATGTGCTCAAGCCAATTCTCGAAGAGCATGCGGGCGGCGTTGCAGGCGAGGCGTTTGGCCTAGCGATGAACCCCGAGTTCCTCCGCGAAGGCACATCGATCAAAGACTTCTACGCGCCGCCTTATACCGTCGTTGGCACGGATGATGCGGATGTCTTCAAGCAGGTTTGCGAACTCTACAACGAGTCCGGCGGCGAAGAGCTGCAATGCACCATCCCCGCGGCAGAGTCGATCAAGTACGCATGCAACCTGTTCCACGCGACGAAAATCACCTTCGCCAACGAGGTCGGCACGGTGTGCAAGGCGGCGGGTGTGGACAGCCGAGAGGTCATGGATATTGTTTGCCAAGACACGAAGCTAAACATCAGCGACAAGTACATGAAGCCGGGCTTCGCTTTTGGCGGTTCATGTTTGCCGAAGGACATGCGAGCGTTTGGCTCGGTGGGGCGTGCGAATAACACGCCGGTGTCGATGTTCGATGCGATCTTGAAGAGTAACCGTGAGCAGATCGAACGCGCTGCCGACCGCATCATGGCGATGGGTTCTAGGCAGATCGCAATGATGGGCGTCAGCTTTAAAGAAGGCACAGACGACCTACGCGAAAGCCCGCTGATCACGCTTGCAGAGATCTTGATGGGCAAGGGCTACGACGTTGCGATCTATGATCCGAACGTCGAGTATGCGTCGCTCTTTGGCTCGAACAAGCGATATATCGAACAGCACCTTCCACACCTCAAGCGTGCGCTGGTCTCCGCGGAGGTCGCGCTGAAGCACGGCAAGACGGTCATCTTCGGCCACAAGCACGAGGTCTACACGCCGCTGGTCGCGCAGGTGCGTGATGACCAGGCGGTGTTCGACTTGGTCGGCATGTGCGGGCCGGACGAAGTGGCGGGATCCTACGAAGGCCTTTACTGGTAAGAACGATAGAGCGGTCGCGTCCATGGGCGTACCGTGTATTTAAGGAGGCCGACTTGGCCGATCGCAAGGGACACATCGTCATTTTGGTTGAGAACCTGCCCGTGCCGTTTGATCGGCGGGTCTGGATGGAGTCGACCGCGCTGACGCAGGCGGGCTACAAGGTAAGTGTGATTTCGCCTTGTCCGCCGGACGATCCGCAGCCGGATAAAGTGATCGATGGCATCCACGTTTATCGCTTCCCGATGTACGAGGAGAAGCCGGGCAAGCTGTACTACATCCAAGAGTTTTTGTATTGCCTGCGTGAAGTGGGCAAGCGTGTGAAACAGATTTGGAAAGAGGATCCGTTTGATGTGATCCACACGTGCAATCCGCCGGACACGTTTTGGTGGATCGCGCGTAAGTACAAGAAGCATGGCGTGAAGTTTGTGTTCGATCACCACGACCTCTGTCCAGAGCTATACGAGTCGAAGTTCAAGCGTCAGGACATCATGTGGAAGGGCCTGCACTGGCTTGAGAAAAAGCAGTTTGCCACAGCCGATGCGGTGATCGCGACGAACGAGAGCTACAAAGAAGTCGCGATGGGCCGAGGCGGCAAGCGCGATGAAGAGGTGGTTGTGGTGCGCAGTGGGCCGAAGCTGGATTTGTTTCAACCGGTTGATCCCGAACCAGAATTGAAACGCGGCCGAAAAAATATGGGCGTGTACCTCGGCGTGATGGGTAAGCAAGACGGCGTGGACTACGCGCTGCGTGCGATCCGTTACGCGGTGGATAACGGCCTAACAGATACGAGTTTTACCTTTGTTGGTAAGGGCGATGCGTTCGACAGCTTGCAAGTCGAGGCGAAAGAGCTGGGCCTGTTTGAAGACGAACTGGTTCACTTCACCGGGCGAGTCTCGGACCTCGACCTCCGCCGTTACCTATCGACCGCGGACTTCGGTATCGCGCCGGATCCGAATGACCCATTGAATAACTTGTGCACGATGAACAAGATCATCGAGTATATGGCGATGGGGCTGCCGATTGTCAGCTTCGACTTGAAAGAGAGTCGTTTCAGCGCGCAAGAGGCCGCGGTGTATATCCCCGACAACGACGAGCAGGCGATGGGGCAAGCGTTTATTGATCTGCTTGCTGACCCAGCGAAGCGCGATCACATGAGCGCGTTCGGTAAGCAGCGCGTTGCGGATGGCTTGAGCTGGGACAAGAGCCAATCGGTGTTGATTGATTTTTATGATCGCTTGCTGGGCAATGAGCCCGTGCAAGTCGAAGCGTCCGAACCACGCCGATGTGCGTGAACTTGATAGGCCTTGAATGGTGTGGATGACATGAGTCAGTCGGTCATGACAACCCAGCATCTGAACGAGCCCTCCGCTGACGGGAGTTGGGTGTCGCGCCATCGTGTGGTGCTCACGCTCATCATGATGGCTTTAGCGGTGATTGCTTGCCTAGATGCTTGGATGGATATTGTTCGCATCGTTCAGGTGGATGAAGAGGCAAGCCACATCATGCTTGTTCCTCTTGTTTTTGCAAGGATTGTTTGGGTTCGGCGGGGCGAGTTGAAAGATTGGCAGAGCCGTACCTCGCTCTTGGGGGTTGTTGTCGCGCTGAGTGGTGTGGCACTTTGTTTGTTTGGCAATATCAAAGCAATGCAGGTTGTTTGGCACTTCGGTGCGATCCTGACCGTCGTTGGTGTCTTTGTCAGCATCCAAGGCTTTGAGATCGTTCGTAGACTCTGGCCCGCCTTTCTCGTGCTGTTGTTCCTCATGCCGATGCCTGGGGTGATCCGTCACCCGTTGGCGTTGTTCCTTCAAAACATCTCTGCCCAGCTCACCGAAGTTGTCACGATCGCGATGGGCTTTGAGGTTTCACGGCAGGGCAACCTGCTGATCATTAATGACTACCCCGTCGGCATCGCTGAGGCGTGCAACGGGATGCGCATGGTCTCGATGTTGATCTTGGTTGTGTTCGCGTTTGTTTTCTCGGAAAAGGTTCGCCCATGGGTGCGGATTTCCCTGATCGTATTGGCGGTGCCTTTGGCGATCATTTGCAACATCTTTAGGCTGGTCCCGACGGTGTTGGCGTACGGCTTTTTCTCGCCTGACTTCGCGGATCAACTCCACGACTGGTTGGGGTGGGTGATGGTGGTCGCGTCGTACTTCATGCTCATGGGCTTGCTCTGGCTGATGCGTTGGTTGTTGTTGCCGGTGGACCCGCTGCCGAGCATGAGACGGCGGGCGTCGTTTGGCTCGAAGCGTTTTAGTTGGGCGAGCGAAGACCCGGAGCACGAAGGTCATGCGCGCAATCCTTGGCCTTTGCGTGGCGCATTGGCGGGGCTGATCCTCGTGCTCAGCTCGGCATACGCTGTGGGTCAATCGCTGCCGGACGGTTCCGAAGCGCGGGCGTATCACGAACAAGTTCTTGCGGCATCGGTTGATCTGCCTCGGCAGGTGGGTCAGTGGAAGGCGATTGATGCCGAGTTGCCCGAGGCCGCGGTCGCGCTGCTCCGGCCAAACGTGTTGATTAGCCGACGCTACGTCGATGAAGCGACCGGCCGATCGTTTGCGATGCTGATCGTACAGTGCGCGGACGCTCGGGATATGGAAGGGCACTACCCGCCGAACTGTTATCCATCCTCTGGTTGGACGACCGTCGGCCAGCAATCGACGCAGATCGAGATCGCGGATCGCCAAGCAGCCGCGGTTGATTATGGTTTTGAACGGATGCTCCAGGATGGCCTTGACTCGATCCGCGTTGTGAATCTGATGATTTTGCCTAATGAGGGCTTTGTGACATCGATGAGCAGTATTCGCAAGCTAAGCGGCACCGTGACAGACCGTTACTACGGAGCGGCCCAGATGCAATTCGTCTTCGATAGCCGGTGGGAAAAGCAGGATCGGCACGCTGTTGTCGAGCAGGTATTGACCGAAATGAAGTCCTTAATTAATGAGATATTAGGTAACACAGGTGATGACAAGGCTTTAGCTTTGCCATAAGGATTGTATGATTATCATTGAATGATCAGTGAAATACCTTAGAATAGAGTATGGACCCGCTTACGCCGGGGTATGAGTCCATAGAGGAGTCGAGAGAAAGATTTGAACGATATGAACTGGCAAATCGCTCAACATAGGTTGCAGCCCGAGGTTGAAGCAGTGCCGCAAAGGCCGCTCTCTAACCTGCGTGCTGTAGTTTTGTTGGCGGGCGACGTTCGTACGAACACGCTTCGCAAGTTGACGGGCCGAGCTTCGCCGAGCCTGCCGGTCGGTGCGAACCGGACAGTTCTGGATTGTTGGCGTGAGCAATTGATCACTCTTGCTGAGACGCTGGGGATCGAGCAGTTGCCGGTACGTGTTTTGATTAGCCGCAATAGTGGTCTTACGCCACGCACCGAGCGATTTGGCCCGGTACTGATGAGCATCGAATACGACCCTTCTTCGTTCCGAGGTACTGCTGGGCTGCTGAGTGATATCGCTCGCTCATATGAAGACGATGATCAGTTGCTCGTGACGAGTGCGGGTCAGATTTTGTTTGAGCCTTTGATCCGCATCGCGTTAGATCTTTACAACACCGGCGGCGACTTTACACTCGGCGTGGATCCCAGCGGCGTGCCCAGCGGGCTGATGTTGTTCCGCTGCGGCTGCATGCGAGGCATAAGCTCTGTCGGTTTTTGTGATCTCAACGAACAGGCGCTTCCTGAGATGGCGCGTTCGCATCAGGTGCGTGTAGCTCAGTTTGCTTCGCCCGCCGCGATGTCGGTTCGCACGTTGCCTAGCTATCTCAATGCGTTGCGCGTTTACCATCGCCATGCATCGGGCCGACACGACCTCGATCAGCCTTTTGAAGAGCATTGGCGGCCGACCTTCGGGATTGTTGAGCCAGGTGCTTCGATTGGGCGTGGGGTCATCGTTCATGACTCGGTCGTACTGGCTGGAGCCAAGGTCGAAAGCGGGGCAGTGCTCGTTCGCAGCGTGGTTTGTCCCGGTGCAACAGTGGGGCGTGATGCCCGCGTGATCGATAAAGTCTTATCAGGTTCCGGCGGCGTTTCGCTTTGATGGTTTTTTGACACTGCAGGCAGCATGAAGCACGCTAATCAAGCAGTAAAAACACTGGCTCGCAACGGTTGGCGTCCGCGTCATGCGGTGTGCTTGGCTGCTTGCGTAGGCTTGGCGGTTGTCATGACTCTGCCCGCCTGGCAGCAGATGCTAGAGAAGATCATTCTGAACGATTATGCCCGGACTAGCGTTTTGGTCTTGCCGATTATGACCTGGTTGGTTTGGGTACGCCGGGCACGGTTCCGTTTTGTCAGGCCCGGCGGGCCTGGGCTTGGGCTTATTGTTTTGATCTCAGGTATCCAGATTTACTACTTCGCTCAGTTCGTCTACGGCCTTAATTCGATCGGCCAGCTTGGCGCGGTGACGATTGTTGCTGGTGCTTTTTTGTTGTGTACAGGCAAGTCGGTCGTCCGACAATTTTTACCCGCTTGGGCGATCTTGCCGCTGCTGGTACCTTTCCCAGACACGCTGGCGGTCATGATCGCTAAGCCAATCCAATTGTTTGAGGCCGAGGCGATTGCTGGGCTGTATGGATTGCTCGGCGTGAGCGTCAAAGTTATTAGCTCACCTGGTACCAGCCAAGTCCTCGTGGGAGATACGGCGTTGCCTATCGACAGTGTTTGCAAGGGCTTACCTACGATTTTGTCACTGATGCTGATTAGCTATGGCTTCGTATTTGCCTCGCCGATGAGGCCTGTGGTTCGAACAGGGCTGCTGGTCATCACGCCAGCGATTGCGCTTTTGTGCAGCGCCATCTCGCTGGGCGGGACACTTTGGCTGTACGATGGTCGGTCTGCACTCATGACAGCGGACTTGATCCGGGCATTTTCGGAGTGGGCGACGGTGCTCATCGCGTTTTTGCTCATTGCAATGTCCCTGAAACTACTTGCCTGGGCATCCGTGCCGGTACACCAGTACCACCTAGCCGCGACATCGAACTGATGCTGAGGCCCTATAACGCGATAAAGATTGATTTGCAGCGACTCAGCCTTGTACATGGCTGTTAACCTCACCCTTTGGCCTGCCGATAGGGATAAAAGGAACGTGGACGTCGCGTTGCTCTAGGGGCCATAAAGTCGATGATTTTTGGCGAATGAACGATCCAGTGAAACAACTCCAACAGGTATAATGATGATCCGTCAAGACCGACCCGCAAGGGAATTGGGCGGGAGTGAGACTTCGATGCGTGATACTTTCAACACCGCTCAATTAGATCCATACAGCGATATCGAAACAGACGCAGCCCCAACCTCAGGCCAAGGCTTCGCTGTCATGCTTCGATTGCTTCGCGGGAGATGGCATTGGGCCGTCCTGCTGGGCGTGACCCTTGCTGGTGCAGGTGGCTATCTTGGCTTCAGTTTTCAAGATTCTGAATTTATGGCAACATCTGAGGTTACGATCAATCCCGACTATGGGGTCGCGATTGATGTCAAAGATGTCACCATGTATGAGCCTTATTGGAATATGGTTCAGAAAGAGATTGATCGCTTTGAGTCGCTCGATACTATCGAGACCGCGATGCAACAGCCCGCGTGGCAGGAGGCGATCGCTCTTGCGGGACCGAATTATACTGATATGTCTCCTGAAGACTTCCTGCTAATGATGGAATACGAGCGTCCGGAGAAGAAAGAGCGGACGCTGCATGTGCACTTTGTCAGTAAGGACCCTTTGATCGCGCAAGCAGGTATCAACTCCCTGCTTGATGCATATCGCATAGCACGCAAACAAGGACAAAATAAAGAGATCGACGACAACCTTCAGCTGCTTCAAGAGCAACGTAGAACACTTGAGCAGCGTGAGCGTCAGATCAAAGGCCAGATGCGGCTAGTCATCCCTGATAACGAATACCTGACGATCAAGCGACGCTTGTCCGCCAAGCTCGGCGAACTAGCCAACATGGAGTTCAATCTCGGTGAGCTAGAGCTCGTGATTGGTCCATTTTTGAATCCGCAAAATCAGCAAACTCAACTCTCCATTCAAGATTTGATGCTCAAGGATCCTGAGATGGTCGGACTTCTTGAGCAAAAGGAAGCTTTGGAGAATGAGTTCGAATATCAGACCGAGGTCCTTGGCCGTGGCCCAACTATGGCCAGTGTTAAACAAGTCACGCGCATGATCGCACGCGTAGATCGGCAGATTCTTGATCTTGAGACAAGCTGGAAGTCGCGCGGCACCGATACTGAAATCGCCATGCCGCAACAGGTTGCTGACATGGTCGCGAGGCATAAAGCTTTAAGCAACAAGGTTACTGAGCTCCAGTCCGCAACCAACGACCTTGCGACTCGTATTGCAGCGGTCGAAGAGGATGAACTCGAGTTGAGCCAGACCAGGTCTGCGATTCGTGCCATTCAGGATCAAATTGATGATTTCAATATGACCGAAGCGGTCATCAACGATAACGAAACGCTTACCCGTGTCGTGATTGGCCCTAAGGCAGTTGAGCCTATGGCACCATCCAATATGGATACGCGTATTCAGCAAGCGGGCATCGGCGGCTTCGGTGGGCTCGGTATGGGCTTTGGTTTTGTGATGCTCATCGGTCTTATGGACCGTCGCCTCCGCCACGTCTCTGACACGACTGCCGATTTGCCTGATACCAACATGCTTGGTGTGCTACCTACATTGCCCGCAGACCTCAAGGATCCCGAGCAAGCCGAGACTGCTGCACACTGCGTTCACCACATCCGAACGTTGCTTCAGATCGGCGGTACCAATCGCGTGTTCTCGATTACCAGTCCTGCGGCAGGCTCGGGTAAGAGCTCGCTCGCAACCGCACTGGGCATGTCCTTCGCAACGGCTGGTTCGCGAACGCTCGTCATTGACGCCGACATTGTCGGCGCAGGTATCACCCGACGGATGGGATCGATCGTCCACGAATCGTTGCGGACTGTCATCCTTCATAAGGGCTTAGTCAACGAAGCTGATTTTGCACGAGCAGAGACGCTCGCGGCATCGCAGCAGGTATCGATTGAAGACGTACTGTTCCGTGAGAACCTTCTTACCGAAGAACAACTTGATATCGTCAAGCGATTGCAACTCGATACATCGCTAGGCCTACTTGATGCGTGTGCACCGGGCCGACTCCGTTCTTGTGTCGCTGCCACAGAAACTGACAACCTCTTTGTGTTGCCGGTTGGTAAGGCTCGTCCTTCTGATGCAAGCCGACTTTCTCCTGCAGCGATGCGGGAGCTGGTCCGACAAGCACGTGAAGCATATGACATCGTATTGATCGATACTGGCCCGGTACTCGGTTCGCTCGAGGCGTCCATCGCTGCTGCGGAGGCCGACTCCACCGTGATGATCGTCTCGCGTGGTGATAACCGCTCTGTCGCAAGCAAGTCGCTCGAGCAACTTCGCTCGGTGCGTGCCCAAATTGCTGGCATAGTCTTTAACCACGCACTCGATAGTGATCTTGCTAGCGGCTCCTACGCTTCGCAGATTTCGCAAGAGCGACGTCCAAGCCTTAGTACTCGGAAGCGTAAGCTCGACCGAACTCGTTCGGCAAGATTGGGCCCGTTGGGTACTGCTGTCGCGAGCTGCTCTGAAGATGACTCGAGCACTGAGGAAAGCCTCATGGTGTCGAGCAACGGTAACGGTCGCCCCAGCGATCACTGAGATAACACTTAACCGTCGGGCGCCAGGGATGGCTCCACAGCAAGCATGACAACCGCCACCAAGCCAACGCCGACGCCTTCAGGCCCGGGCCTCCAGCAGCCCACGATCTGGGGCATGGATGCGGTTGCTCTGCACGATCGCTTTTGGGCGGCCCGTGGCGTGCAAGTCATCAGGCAAGGCCAGCAAGCCGAGATCATCAACCATGCAGAGCTCTATCTGCTTGCGGATAAGGACTCTTTGCTAATCTTTCGCCTCGGGCGATTGGTTGACGCGCTAAGTTGGCTCAAGCCGCAGGTGATGTTCGCACGCATCCACGACGTCCACGACCCCGGCTATCAAGAACGCGTCATCGCAGATAGCGATGATAATTTCGTTCGATTCGAGCGCGTTTATCGTCACGTCAACTTCCGTCTTGGTCGGGTCGCCATTACGCCAAGTGCAGACATCGCTCGCCGATGGATGGACTCCGAAGTGACGCGCGATTCTTGGCGAAAGCTTAGGCGATCCATCCCCGCGAACAATCGCACGACGATTTCTGTGGATGGCTCGGTCTTCAACAAAAACGATGAACACCAGATCAACGACTTCGTCCACGAACTCGTCCACTTCTGGCGACGCCCCGATGCAACGATCGCCCGCGCACAACGGCTCTCTGGTGAAGTCTGGAGCGACCGCTCCGCCATCACCGACCACGACTCACGATTCGTCGGACCTGTCTGGATCGGTACCGGACGCGATCTCGATGGCATCGGCAGCATTGTTGGGCCAGCAGTTTTGTGGGATAAGCCCGAACTCCGCCCGACGGTTGATTTGCTTGAATGGCATGCGATCGAGCCGACCGATCACGTTGCAGAGCGCGAACGCAGCGCAACGCGGCGATCGATGTACCGTGTCACGAAGCGCTTATTCGACATCGTGTTCGCCTTTGTTTTTATGCTGATCACGTTGCCGCTGTACCCGTTGATCATGCTCGCAATCTTCATTGAGGACGGTCGGCCGTTCTTCTTTGCTCACCGCCGAGAGGCCGCTGGCGGGCGCGAGTTCCCGTGCCTTAAGTTCCGCACGATGTACAACAACGCGGATGAGATCAAAGAGCAGCTTGTAAAAGAGAACCAGGCCGACGGCCCACAGTTCTTCATCGATAACGACCCACGCATCACCAAGGTCGGCCAGTTCATGCGTAAAACGAACATCGATGAGTTCCCGCAGTTCTTCAATGTGCTGCTTGGACAGATGTCGATCGTTGGCCCACGCCCAAGCCCGTATAAAGAAAATCAGTACAGCCCCGCTTGGCGTGAAGCCCGCTTGTCTGTTCGCCCGGGTATCACCGGCCTGTGGCAGATCAAACGCTCACGTGAACCCGGCAAAGACTTCCAAGAGTGGATCCGCTACGACATCAAGTACGTCGACAACGCCTCATGGAAGATGGATGCGTACATCCTCTGGGGCACGTTCAAGATGACCGCGGGCTTGAAGTAAGGTGTCGCTTCTTTGCGACACTTAGCCTAGCAAAGACCAGATCAATAACACCGGCAACGCGAGCAAGCCGCTGGCGATGATTAGTGTGCGCTTGGGATGAGCACCCAACGCAGATTTAAACGAGCGAACCGACGGCAGCGGGATCAACGCAAGCTGCGACTCGCTAGCAGCGGGGCACTCATCGAGTGCGATGCCTCGGCGGGCACGGTCTTGGATAATCGCCAACACCAGCGAGCAGTCGAACGGGCTCAACCCCATCGACTTGCCCTGACTCATCAACACTTCTCGCTTGTTTGGCGGCAAGACGTTGCCTTGCATCATCTGTGCGGTGCTGATCGCCAGCACCCATCGCGGATCGGTCGCGCTACGGATCGGCGTGGGGTTCACCGTTGGGGGCCGAACGTCCGGCGCAGCACTGCCGACTAATCGGAGTTTGGTCGAGGGGGCTTCGATCGGCTTACCCGTTACCGGACGCGGCCGACCGCGCCGCGAAACCCGTCGCACGGCCTTATGGTCGTTCGGCGAGTTCGTCTGTAACGATTGTGCGGTTTGGTACGGATCTTCTGCCATGGGATGCTATCCAACCCAATAACCCTATCACAGAAAACGGCTGCGACAAGCGAAATGAAACGAATTCATGACGGCGATCATTGGTAATAGCATATGAGCCAGAAGTGCCCCCGCCCAAGAGCCGTACTCTGACTTTTTTTAGAACTTACCATCGCCGCCTGCACCGATCGAAGTTTGTCTTGCTTCAGCGTAAGGCCAGGTGATCTGTGTTGGGGGTTCAAGAAAGTATCGATAGGCAAGAGACATATGCTTTGCGGCTCTCTCCGGCATGACGCCGCCGCACGCAGTGC
>JBGCDC010000042.1:0-2520 GCA_045105055.1 Phycisphaeraceae bacterium
CAACTACCTCGGCGTCCACGAGATGATGCCCTATGCCAAAGCCGTCAGCGCCAAGTGCAAAAAGTTCGACGACAAGGGCGACCACCTCGACGTCGAATACATGCGAATGATGCGCATCGTCCTGGCCCACGGCTACCGCGGTTACGTCGGCGTCGAATACGAAGGCGGCAACGACAAAGTCGGCGGCGTACGTAAGGGCATGGAGCTCTTGAAGAAGTGCCGAGAAGCGTTGAAGGCGTAAGCCCTTAGGTATGACAGGCATTGCTGCCTGTCAGTAGGCCGAAGGTTTAATCCTTATTCGGCTGCGCCGATTCACAGGCAGGAATGCCTGTCCTACTTCCCATCACGCCGCGCCTTCGGGGTGCGGCTTTTCTTTTGCCTGCTCGACATCTAACGACTCACTCGTTCCGCTCGTCGCTTGGATGTACTCGCTCAAGCGTCGGCCGACGTGGCGCTCTTCGTCGACGACGATGTTCGCACCTGCGCCTTCCAGCAGGTTGAAGTAGCGGTGGTATCGGGAGCGCGCAATGATTTTTGCGTCGTGACACTGATCGCGCGTCTCGACAATGATCGCAGTGGTGAGGCGGTGATCAGGAAGCGTGATGACGATCGCGCTGGAGTCTTCGAGCCGAGCGAGTTTGAGGATCGCGGGTTGGGATGCGTCGCCGACATAGGCTTCGAGGCCGAGCTTACGGGCTTCGATGACGGAGGCGGGGTTGAGGTCGAGGACGATGACGGGCAGCGATTGCTCGCGGGCTTCGTGAACCACCTCACGCCCGGCCGGGCCATAGCCAACGACGACGATGTGGCCCTTGGCTAGTGCTTGTGCGGCAGGCTCTTGACCAATCCGAGCGCGTGACAGGCCGCGCTTGCGGAGGAAGGTATCGAATCGGCTACCCAACGGCCGGCCCATCTGAATGGTGTAAGGCGTTAAGAACAGCGTCAAAATCGTCGCCGCAACAACCATGTCAAAGTGCATCTGCTCGATGATCTGGCCTTGCAGCGCCATCTGCGCGAGCACAAACGAGAACAAGCCGACCTGTGCCATCGCGCACCCCGCCGCCACCGCACTCCGCGGCGTCAGCTTCATGATCAGCCCAACAATCGTCACGACCGTCGGCTTGATGATGATGATCATCGCTGTAAGCAGCAGCACATACGCCCACGCGAAATCCGCAATGAACCAGAACACATCGAGATACATCCCAATCGCGGAGAAGAACAACGTCACGAACACGGTCTTCAGCGGGTTCACATCGCTACGTAGCTGCGGAGCGATGATAGATTCTCCTAGGAAGATCGCCGCGAGCAATGCTCCCAGTGCAGGGGAGATACCGACTTGTTGCGCAAGCCAGGCCGAGCCCATAGCCATGAGGAACGCGAAGAGCGTGAGGACATCGCGATTGTTCGATGGCACGGCGATCTTCACCAGCCAAGGCAAGGCAAACATACTAAACACATAAAAACCAAGAACAAACAAGCCCACGACCCCAAAACCCTTGAGCGTGCCAAGCACGATATCGATCCCAGATGAGGGCTCGGCCCCCGCTACCGTGCCCAGCGCGCCCACGATCAAAACCATCGGCACGACCGCCAGGTCCTGCACCAACAACACGCCCAGCGCGAATCGGCCGTGCACCGAGTCCGCCTCGGCCCGCTTCTGCAACACGGGGAGCACGACCGCTGTCGATGACATCGCTAGCGCCGCCGCGATCGCAAACGCACCCTTCCAAGGCAAGAACAACATCCCCAGCGACATCGCCACCGTAATCGTCAGCCCGATCTGCATCGCACCAGACGACAATGCTGTCACGCCCAGCTTCTTCAGCCGAGACCAGTTGAACTCCAAGCCGATGGTGAACATCAGCAGGATGACACCGAGGTTCGCGAGTGTCTCGACGTTCGATTTATCGTCGAGCGCGCCACCCGCATTACCCACGATCACACCCGCGACCATATAACCCACGACCGCCGACTGCTTGAGCCGCTCCGCCAAGACCCCAAACACCATCGCCACCGACAGCAGCACGATGAGGTCAAAAAGGTTGGTCCAGAGGTTCATGGGGATTTGTTATCCGTTCGGCGATCACTTTATGGTCTCGCAAGACTAGACTAACAAACCAAACAACAAACCACCGAAAGGATCACATATGACTCTCACCCCCTCCACCATGATCGAACTTGGTACCGCGGCACCTGACTTTGCGCTGCCCGAACCTGATGGGACGATCGTGACGCGCGATGAGTTTGTGGGCGAGCCTTTGCTAGTCATGTTCATCTGTAACCACTGCCCGTACGTGAAACACGTCGCGCCGGAATTGGCTCGAATCGGTAACGACTACGGCGACCGCGTCGGCGTCGTGGCGATTCAGAGCAACGATGTGGAGGCATATCCCGATGACTCGCCGGAGAAGATGAAGGAAGAGATTTCGCTACAAGGCTACAACTTCCCTTATGTCTCGGACGCGGATCAATCGATCGCCAAGGCGTATTCCGCGGCATGTACACCCGACTTCTTCT
>JBGCDC010000043.1:0-2803 GCA_045105055.1 Phycisphaeraceae bacterium
GGGCGCGGTCTCGCGCTGGTAGACCTCCCAGCGGTTGCGGATCACGTTTTCATCGGCATCATCGATGCGGTTGGACTTGAGCGCACGTCGGCGGAGGCGTTGAAACATTTCATTTTCATCCGAACAGGTCAGGTGGATGACCTTGTAGACGTGGATGTGTTCGTCCATGAGTTTGGATTGTTCGACGGTGCGTGGGATGCCGTCGAGGATGAGCAGGTCGTCGTGGGGTTTGTAGATGCCCAGGGTGCATTGGGCGGCGATGTTCTTGGCCCACATCTTGACGGTGATTTCGTCGGGGACCAGCTCGCCGCGGGAGGAGGTCTCGTAGAAGATCTTGCCCAGGTCGGAGCTGATATCGATGTTGCGGAAGACTTCGCCGCAGGACATGTGGAAGAAGCCGGGGATGGTGCCGAGGATGTTGCCTTGGGTGCCTTTGCCTGCGCCGGGAGCACCGAAAAGGAGGATGGTCTTGTAGCGATCGGGCATGGCAGGTCTCGGTTGGCGTGGGCGGTCGTAAGAGGGGAGCTGATTTTAATCATCGGCTAACGTCTTGCACGGCTTGTCTTGCGTGTTTTGACTGCTTAGAATGATTCAAAAGTGCAATTTAACGTAAATCGCCCGCCAAGGGCTGCAAATAGGGATAAGATTCTGCCATGACCTTAAAACTACCTATCTATTTAGACCACAATGCGACCACGCCGATGGACCCGCGCGTCCTGGAGGCCATGATGCCTTACTTCACCGAGAAGTTTGGCAACTCCGCGAGCCGGAACCACCAGTACGGCTGGGACGCGGAAGAGGGCATCGATTACGCCCGTGACCAGGTCGGCAACCTCATCGGATGCACCGGCAAGGAAGTCGTCTGGACGTCCGGCTCGACCGAGTCGAACAACCTGGCCATCAAGGGTGTCGCCGACATGTACGGCAAGAAGGGTAACCACATCATCACCGCGGTCCACGAGCACAAGGCCACGCTCGACCCGGTTAAGCGTCTGCAGAAGCAGGGCTTCGATGTGACCTGGCTTGAGCCAAACAGCGACGGGATCATTACCGCAGAAGCCGTCGAAGCGGCGCTTCGGCCTGACACGATCCTCGTGACCATCATGTGGGCGAACAACGAGCTGGGCACGATCAACGAGATCCCCGAGATCGGCAAGATGCTTAAAGAGAAGCACAGCGAAAAAGACAAGCCGATCTTCCACACGGACGCGACGCAATGGGTTGGCAAGATGCCGACTAATGTCGAGCGCGACGGTGTCGACTTGCTCAGCGCGTCGGCTCACAAGATGTACGGCCCTAAGGGTGTTGGCTTCTTGTACGTGCGTCGCCGTCGACCGCGTGTTCGTTTGACGCCGATGATGGATGGCGGGGGCCATGAGCGCGGTATGCGCTCGGGCACGCTGAACGTCACCGGCATCGTCGGCATGGGCGCGGCCTGTGAAATCGCGGGTCAAGAGATGGACGCGGAGCAAGAGCGACTGCTCAAGATGCGGACGCGACTGGAAGAGGGCATCCTCTCCAAGCTGCCCATGGCCGTGATCAACGGTCACCTGACCAAGCGTCTGCCTGGCACGACGAACATCAGTTTCCCTTACGTCGAAGGCGAATCCCTGATGATGGCGATCAAAGAGATCGCAGTCTCATCGGGTAGTGCCTGCACCAGTGCATCGCTTGAGCCGAGCTATGTGCTCAAGTCGCTGGGCCTAGGCGATGAGATCGCGCACAGCTCGATCCGCTTTGGTATGGGGCGATTCACGACTGATGAAGAGATTGATTACACGATCGAAAAGGTCGTGAAGAACGTCCAGCACCTCCTCGACATGAGCCCGCTTTGGGAGATGGTCCAAGAAGGCATCGACCTCGATAGCATCGAGTGGGGCGCTCACTAATCGAAACTCCAGGCGCGTGGACCTAAGTCTCCCCGCCACAATCAACCGATAAAGAAAATAACAAAGGAGCCAGCTATGGCCTACAGCCCAAAAGTAATCGACCACTACGAAAACCCACGCAACATCGGCACGATGGATAAAGCCGACCCCAACGTCGGTACAGGCGTCGTCGGCGCTCCCGAGTGCGGCGACGTTATGCGTCTGCAGATCAAGGTCAACCCCGAGACCGGCGTCATCGAAGATGCCAAGTTCAAGACCTTCGGCTGCGGCAGCGCGATCGCCTCAAGCTCTCTCGCTACCGAGTGGCTCAAGGGTAAGTCGCTGCACGATGCGGACGAGATCAAGAACACCGACATCGTCCAAGAGCTGGCCCTGCCGCCGGTGAAGATCCACTGCTCGGTCCTCGCCGAGGACGCGATCAAGCATGCCCTCGAAGACTATCTCGAAAAGCATGGCAAGACGATGGATTCGCTCCACGACCATGAGCACGATCACGAAGACGCGAAGGCGTAACTGATACCCACTCGCAGCGTCGTTATAATGCTGCGACCACAGAAGCCCATGGATTCAATCCTTGGGCGCCCGACATAAACACAAAAGGATCGACCCATGGCTATTGAACTAAGCGAAACCGCTGCACGCGAAATCCGAACCATCGTCGAACAGCAGGAGCTCGACGCTGAGAAGGTCTGTCTCCGCGTCGGCGTCAAGGGCGGCGGGTGCTCCGGCTTCTCGTACCTCCTCGACCTGACCGAGACCAGCCGAGACACCGACGAGCAGTTTGAGCTCCACGGTATCAAGGTCGTCTGCGACCCCAAGAGCTACCTCTACCTCAACGGCACCTCCATCGACTTCAAAGACGAAGTCATGGGCCGAGGCTTTGTCTTCAACAACCCCAACGCGAATAGCTCGTG
>JBGCDC010000044.1:0-9525 GCA_045105055.1 Phycisphaeraceae bacterium
GGTAACGCAAGGAACAACGCCATGGCACAGATGACAATGGGACAGTGGCGGAGCAGGCTCGGCGAAGCAGTCGCGCTCGAACAAGCACCCAAACAATCGGGGCTCACCTCGATGCAGGTGCTCCGCGCGGTGAAGACCGGCAAGGTCCCGCTGCACACCTTCCGTGCCGCTGACGGCCGAGTCTTTCGCATGGTCAAGACCCGCGACCTGCAGGCTTACCACACCCAAGCCGAAACCGACGCCCCGCCTCGCAACGCTACTCAACCCGCCATTACGATGGATGGCATGAAGGCCGCCTTCCGCGAGATGGCAGGGTCCTGAACGTCTCATCCGCTCAGATCGCTTGGCTCTCTGTAAGAAGCATTGGCTGATCTCGTCAATGAAGACAGCGAAGATGTCTTACCGCGCCCCAAAGACACACCCGCTTCTCAGCAGTCTTATCCCCACACCGGCAGGAAAATATCCCTTGAATTGTTTGAAAAAAGTCATCTTTGGGCTGTTTGTTTTCACATGTATCGCGATGCAGACTGCGGCGCACGAATCCCATGACGCTAGGCACTGGGAGATTGCAAGCCCAGACCCCGACCGAGTCTTCCTCACGTTCTATGGCGACCCTGCGACCTCACGCGCAGTCACTTGGCGCACCGACACCAGCATCAACCAGGCCTACGCGGAAATCGCTCCTGCGACGCCCGGCCCATCGTTTCCCAGCAAAGCGCAACAGTACGAAGCGACCACCCAACCGCTCACACTCGAAGACGAAAACAAGCCCAACAATATCACCACCCACTATCACTCCGCGGTCTTTGAAAAGCTAAAGCCCGACACCCTTTATGCCTACCGCGTAGGCGACGGTAACAAGCGATGGTCCGAATGGATCCAATTCCGCACGGCATCAGATAAGCCCGAGCCGTTCCGCTTTATGTACTTCGGCGATGCGCAGAATGATGTGCACAGCCGATGGTCGCGCGTCATTCGCATGGCACACCGCACCGCACCCGACGCCGCCTTTGCGATCCATGCAGGTGACTTGGTTAACGGCGCGCACAATGACCGGGAGTGGGCCGAGTGGATGACCGCCGGTGGGCATTTGCATGCCGAGACAACGGGGGTTCCCGTTACAGGTAACCACGAATACGGCAAAGGTAAGCAGTCGATCCAGTGGCGGCCACAAATCACGGTGCCTGTCGAGGAGAGTCTGCCAGAGGAGCTTCACGAAAGCGTGTACAGCTTCGACTACCAGGGCGTTCAAATCATCGTGCTCAACTCATGCAGGCTGTTCGAAGCACAGTCGGCATACCTCGAACGCAAACTAGGCGAAGGCGACTACAAATGGCGAGTTGTGACATTCCACCACCCCGTGTTCTCCCCGAGCCGAGGCGGCGACCCCAAAACACGCCAGCAGTGGAAGCCGATCCTCGAAAAGATGGGCGTCGATCTCGTGCTACAGGGACACGACCACACCTACGCACGCGGCCATACGCCCAAACGAACCACCACCGGCGAGCCAACTAATACGCCAGGGACGATCTACGTCACCTCGGTTAGCGGCCCAAAAATGTACAAGATCAAACAAGAAGGCCTAGATAAATTCCAGAAAGAAGACGGGCTCGTCACCGCGAAGACCGGGGTAAATACACAGTTTTTCCAGGTCATCGATGTCAAGGACGGCCGACTCGAGTACCGGGCCTACACCGCGACAGGATCGCTCTACGACGCGGTGGCGATCGAAAAAGACGATGCAGGCAACAAGAAGCTCGTCGTGATCCCCGTCGAGTAATCGCGCCCAGCGAAAACCTACGCAGAATGCACCCTTGCCAATGCAAAACTAGGCGTACATCGATACCCTGTTCGCATGAAAGTAAGTCTGCACTGGCTCAACCGTCTGCTCTCCCCCACGATCTCTCTCGACGAACTGGAGCGTCTGCTCACCGCGGGTGGCTTCCCCGTTGAAGACACCGAAACGGTCGGCGACGACACGATGATCGATGTCGAGGTAACCTCGAACCGCTCGGACGTACTCAGCCACGTCGGCGTCGCGCGAGAGATCGCAGCACGTAGTGAACGCACGTTAACCGCGCCTCAATGTGCGTTACCCGCTGAAACGAGCAACGCCGTGGGCCAGTACGTATCAATTGCAAATGAAGCAGGCGACCTATGCCCGCTCTACACGGCGCGTGTAATCACAGGCGTGAAGGTCGGCCCAAGCCCCGACTGGCTGGTGCAAGCACTCGAAGCTGTTGGGCAACGCAGCGTCAACAACATCGTCGACATCACGAACTTCGTCTTGCTCGAATTGGGGCAGCCGTTGCACGCGTTTGATCTGGGCAAACTGGTGGGTAAGCAGGTGACGATCCGTCGAGCGATGAAGGATGAGCCTTTCGTGGCGATCGATCACAGCAAGCACAAGCTACAAGACGACATGCTCGTCATCGCGGACGACCGATCCCCCGTCGCCCTCGCTGGCGTGATGGGCGGGAGCGAGTCGGAAGTCAGCGACAACACGACCGACTTGCTAATCGAGTCGGCGATGTTCGATGAGTTGGCGGTCCGCCGGGCGAGTCGAAAGCTCAAGCTGTTCAGCGATTCGTCGTTCCGCTTTGAGCGCGGGGTCGATCCATTGGGTGTCGATGCGGCGAGCAAACGCTGCTGCGAATTAATCCTTGAATTGGCGGGTGGAACGCTAGCCAAGGGCGTCATCCGCGTCGGGCAGGACGACCCGGCACCCGCCACGCTCACGCTACGCACCCAGCGCACGCGCGACCTACTGGGCATTGATCTAGACAATATGCAGCAAGCTGCTCTGCTAAACGCGCTTGGCATCGAATCGACTGTCGACGGCGACACGCTCACCGCGATAATCCCCAGCTATCGCCTAGACCTCACCCGCGAAATCGACCTCATCGAAGAAATTGCCCGGCAGCACGGCCTAGCCAACATCCCCACTCAAACCAAAATCAATATCGTCGCCCACCACCCACAGAACAACGTCGAGGCCAAGCGTATCATCGTTGAAACCCTTGTCGCTCACGGCTACCACGAGACCATCACCCCGTCGCTGATTACCAATGACGACGCGAAACACTTCGTGGATCACCAAAACGCCGCGACACTCGTCGGTGATATGCGACGCGCGGATAACACACTCCGCCCTTCGCCGCTGCCAAGTTTGCTCCGCTGCCGAAAGTTGAATCAAGACGCGGGTAATACCAACGTAAAACTCTTTGAGCTCGCCAGCGGTTGGCAGAAGGACGACGGTAAGATTGCTGAGCAGCGCAGCCTCACCCTGCTTCGCGATGCTGCCGATGGCCAACAGGCGCTGCGCGAAACACGCAGCACGATTGAAGAGGTGCTGAGCACGCTCGCCGGTTCTAAAGTCGCTGAAGGCGAAGACAACGTTGTGATCACGCCCCTTGCGGTCGAGGGCTACAGCGTCGCTGCGGCGGTCGTGCTGAGCGGCGAGCCGCTGGGTATCTTCGGCGTGGTCGATAAACCGCTCGCCGATGCCTTTGGCTTGCAGACCCAACTCGTTGCCGCGCAGCTCGATCTCGAATCCCTGATCAAGCTCTACCCCGCTACGCACGAAGCGGGCGAGCTACCCAAGTACCCTGCCATCGAACGCGACCTCTCCGTTGTCGTTGACGAGGCCACACCTTGGCAATCGATCGCCGCCACGATCAGCGATGCCAACCCCGCCCTGCTCGAGTCCGCCAACTTCGTCGGCACCTATCGCGGCAAACAAGTTGGCCAAGGCAAAAAATCTGTCACCCTACGCATGCAATTCCGCGACCCCACGACGACACTTAGACACGAACAAGTCGACCCGCAAGTCGAGACCGTGGTCAAAGCGTTAAGTAAAGAGGTTGACGCGCAGTTACGAGGATAAAGCCAACTCGCGGCCTCAAGCCGCTTGGCTTGAACTGCTTGATATATCAGCAAAACGATTCACACGGCCTCACAAGCAACGCCAACTCAGCGCCCGAACATCTGCGTGTAGTGCTTATTTTCTTGGCCGACGGAGATTCGCTTGTGTCCTTTGCCCATCATGTTTTTGAGGTGGCCGGGGCTGCGCCACCAGCCGATGGTGACTTTCATGCCGTCGCCGTAGCCCGCGGCGATGTTCTCTCCCGAGGCGGTCGTGCCGAAGTTTTTAGCACGGTCCCAAGGGGTCGTCTTACCTGGCACCGGCGAGTCGTGCGCAAAGAAGTTGTGCTTGATCATGTCGCTGCTGTGGTCACGGCTGCACGCGACGAGATTCATATCGATCGCGAGCGGATTGAGCCCAAGGATCATGCGTCGGCGGTTGGCTTCATCGATCGCTTGCGACTCATCGGCCGAGAGCTCTTCACGAAACTTCACATTTCCCGCGATGATTTCCGCGTCTTCCTTGCTCGGCGTCAGGGCATACAAAATTGCCGTCTGATCGACCCAGCTCAAATCGTTTTGTCGGCCAATCTCTTGCCGCATCTTGATGAGCTGCGGGTTGGCCTTGAGCATTTCTTCGGGCGTCACCGAGATGAGCTTTTCAAGCGACTCAAAGGTCGGGTCTAGCTCTTGGATGACACGCTGCTTGGTCGCGTCTTGCACCTCGTCGATGATGATACGGGCCTTGCGACGGAGGCCGTCGACTTGTTCCTGAGTGGCCTTGCGTCGTTTATCGGCGATGAGCGTTTGTGCGGTCCGCCGGGCCGAGCCGAGGTAGGTCTGATAGACCTGCTTGAGTCGGGACTGCTCTTCGAGCCTAGCTTGGTGCTCGGCTTCAACTTTGGCGGCGGCCTCTGCCTCACGCTGGGCGATCTGCTCAAAGGCGAGCTTGGCGATCAAGGTGATCTCGTCTTGGCTTTGCGCCAGTGTTGGCAGCGATAGCCCGACGATTAAGACCGGGGCGATAAGCCAGCGTGCGATTGTGCCGATAGACATCTTTAAGCTCCATAATACAAAGAGTGGACGCGAGTTAGCTCGCCTTGCACTTATACTATCGGCAACCGCCGGCCGTTCACAGACCCGCAGGAATTTTTTATTTCCCGCGTCTGACCGCCCCCACCGGAGAGCCTCTTGCCACAGACCCCCTGCCCCTACTGCGGCCATCCTCACGAATCCTCTGACCTCGACCGCTGCGAAAATTGCAACGGCCTATTCGAGCCGCTCAGCCAAGTCGCGACCCAGCTCGCCATGGGCCCGTGGTTCGTACGCGATGTGGATCGCCCATTCATGCCCGGGTTCAACGAAGCGATCCTTCGGCAGCAGATCACCGCAGGCCGAATCACCGCGAACACGATCTTGCGGGGCCCGACGACGAATCAGTTCTGGGTGAACGCAGCGGATGTGCCCGGCGTCTCTCGGTTGATGGGGACCTGCCACTCATGCCACCAGGCCGTCGAGCCGACGGACGCCGCGTGTCATTTTTGCAAGTCTGATCTTTCGCTGCCCGACGATGTGGACGCGCTGGGCCTGCGTTATACGAACGACGAGCAACGAGCCGAAGCGCAGCGAGAGATAGCCGAGAAGAGAAGCACGCCAGCACCGAAGCCGAAGCCAAAGCCGAAGCCCACCGCGAAGCCCATCCTCAAACCCGGCGGCGCCCCGGTGATGAAAGGCTCGACAATTGTTGAGCCGGACCTGCTCAAGCCTGTCGAGGCCGAGCCCACGCCAGCGCAAGCCGAGCCCATATACGAGCCCGCGATCGACGACAGCAACGAAATAGCCAGCGATCTCGCAGAAGATGTCTGGCACGCGGGACCAGCGCCAACGTCGCGGCGTCGCAAACGCCAGAAAGGCGCGGACCCGCTAGTGCTAGGCATGGGCGTCGTGCTGTTGTGTGTGGTCGCCTTGGGGTTCATGATTATTCTGACCAGTGGCAAGAAAGACAAAACCGGCTCGGAAGATGAGCAGGTTGTTCAAGACGAGCCTGAGCGCGACAGCGTGGCCGTATCTCGGATCAGCGTGCCTGCCCTTGCAGTTTTTGAACGGCTTGAGCCGGAAGAAGTCCCTGCTGAGTTTGAAGATCGCTACGCGGCGATCCGTCGGCTTGTCCAGCAAGCCGAGGCAGACAAGGCCGCTAAGCGATACGACGCGGCTTACGACAGCTATAAAGAACTGGGCGAGCTCGTCACGCCTCTAGAAAACGAAATCGCGCAGTGGCAACTCAACGAACAAGCCAAAGCAGAGGTGACCGAGCTGCGTGATCGTGTGGGTCGCTTAAAGCAGCAGGCCCAAGACGCCGACGCGCCGCGATGGGCAGCAAAGCAGTGGCAAGAGGCTCAGAAAACTTGGGATGAAGCGGATCGGCTTTTCACATCAAGCCAGTTCGTTGAAGCCAGCGACCTGCTCTCGCAAGCAGAGTCAACGTATCTCGCTGCGGAGAACAAGGCCCTCGCCGGGCAAGTAGCGGGCAACGCACGCAAAGCACTCAACGAAGCGGTGCAAGCCAGCGTGTCGCAACAGATGCTTCGACAGTTCGCCAACGAACAGATCGAAACGATGCTGAGTCGGCGCACTGAGGCCGACAGCCAACTCAACGATCAGCAATACGCCCAAGCAGAACAGTCTTACAACGAAGCGCTTGATGCGTTAAACGAAGCGAATCAAATCGTTGAGCTGGCGCGATATCGAAAATACTACGCGTTTGAAGCGGGCTTCCAAGCGTCTGCGCTGATGCTCGGCGCAGCACGTGGCGACGGCGTAGACGCTACGGCACAAAGCTCTCTGGCCAAGCTCTTCGACAAGCTGCGCATCCTGCCCAACCCCGCCGCAGGGATCACGCCCGGCGACGACGTCGGCTTCACCGTCGCGATCCAGCCGTTAGTCAACGACGCCCGCGACAAGATCACCCAGCAGCACGGCGAACCGGTCCAAGCCTGCTACCTCATCGGCTTCCACGCCAGCATCATCGACCAAACACTCAAGACCATCTCGCTGACCGACGACCAGCAAAAACGCATTCACCAATCGCTTGGCACGATTGAAAAGGCCGCAGAGCAAGCGGGCTGGAACATCAACAAGATCCGCCCCATCATCGAGCAGGTCCGCATCGCCAACCGCAAAGCCAAACTCAAGCAAGTACCCGAACCCACCCGCATCGCTTGGAAGAAACTGCTCACCCCAATGCAGTCCCGCTCAAGCGCTCCGGCCTTGATGGAGCCCGGCGAATCTTCACTCGACCCCGCCGACCCGGAACTCTTTCCAACGCGCAATTGATCTCGGTTTCTGTGTGATACGGATCGTTAAATCACACACCCGCCAGCGAACAACACCGCACCAAGCCAGAGGCCCCAAATGCTCAACCGTTCGAGCCAGGGGTCTTGCTGCGTGAGCCAATCGAGCTCTTGTTTCGTCTTCGCATCCGGCGTGGATTGATCGCCTTCCATCAGCGGACGTAATCGCAATCGCAGCGACACCAACGAGTCTTGATATACCCAGAGCCGTGCGCCGAGAGTCAGAACCGACACAATCAGCGCGATAAAGATCAACACGTTTTTCTGCCCGTTGGCCGCTGCGATGCCTTGCGCACCGATCAGCACCGCGAGGACAAGCAATGCGTGGTGATGTAATTCCGAGGCCTTGCCAATCGCATCGAGCAGATCACGTCGGCGTGCGGAGTCGTTTGTATTTTGTGCGTCTGGCATGGTCTTGCTCTTTAGGTTTCGCGTTGCAATACTTGCTGGAGGGCGAGGCCCGTGACACACCTACTCAATGTGTGCCCAGTAGGTGCGGTTGATGATGCGCGTGATATTGCACTGGTGACAGCCAACCATCTCGCCAATCTGGCGGTGGGTGTACTTGCCTGACTCAGCGAGCTTGCGGACACGGCGAACCTTCTTCGCAGTCAGCTTAGAGAAGCCGTTGCGTTCACCACGCGCGACATCGCCACGCTTAAGGTTGTGCTGGTACAAGCCTTTGTAGTCGACAAGTTTCAGGTGATCCGGGTTGACGCACGAGCGATTGCCACAGGTGTGCACGACGAACCGCTTCTTCGGCACAGGCCCGACATTAAGCAAATACGAAGCACGATGAACTTTGATTTGACGACCACCGGTATTCCATGCGGCGTAGCCATCGTTGTGTAGCGAGCCTAGCCACTGCCAACAACCACCACGCGCGGGCTTAGACCATTCGAGAATGTCGTCGGCCGAAACGATCTTCCGGATTTCACGGCTATTCATGAAACCAAGTGTAAAGCAACCCGCCGCATGATGCTGCGGCGTAGGCTAGAGAATGACCCTCGTTTGAGACGATACGCTCATCCCGCAGAAGCGAGATAAACCTATAAACAAAGCCTTAGCCCTCGGTCTCTGCTGGCACTTCCTCACCATCGATCACCGGCACGTAGTCGTCGCCGTCCTGCAACACACGGCCGTTGGTCGTGCGGATGTCTGGCAGCGGGTTCTCTTCAAGGTGGATAGCCCAAGCCTTGTTAAGCTCAGCCTGTTTATCCTCTTCGAGCTTATTGAACGCGGCGCGTCCACGGCACTTAGGAAAACGCGAGCAGCTCAACCACAGGCCACGCTTCGAGTCGCGGACGTAGTAGTTGCCTTCGCCACACTTTTCACACTCGATATCGCACTCCATCGGCGGAGGCTTAGGCAGTTCGACTGCGCCGGTTTTCGCGTTCAGCTTGACGATGTATTGCACATCGGGGTAACTCGCCGCAGCGAGGAATGGACCAAAGCGGCCGGTGCGTTTGATCATCGGCTTGCCGTCGCCGACCGGAGGATCGGGGCACATGATGTCCGTCTGCTCGGGCTCCATCGGTTGGCCCTTCTTGTCGATCGGGGCCGCGTACTTGCAGGGCTCAGGCATCTCGGCAGACAGAGCCATGAACGTCTTCTGATCATCCTTGGCCAGCTTGGTCCAGTTGACCTTGTCACTCTGGTCTTTGTTGGTGACCTTCGGGCGCGCCTTACCTTTTGCTTTGTGCAGGAACCACTCGCCGGGGTGTCCTTCGACATCGACCTTGATCGGCGGAACATTGAAAGCGGTGCAAGATAGGAACCGGCCGTTGCGACCGAACTTGTACTCGGTCGGGCTGCTGCACTTGGGGCATTTGAGTTCCTCGGGCGCGGGCTGGGTCTCGGCCTTGGCGTGCTTGAGGTTCTCGTGTGCATGATCGAGTGCATCTTTGAACGGATCGTAGAACTCGCGCAGCGTTTCACGCCAGTCCTTGTTCTCGGATTCGATCTCGTCGAGGTGAGCTTCCATCTCGCGGGTGTAACCGACGTCGAGGATCGTTGGGAACGCGGCGACGAGCATGTCGGTCACGACCTTGCCCATATCAGTTGCTTGCAGGCGTTTATCGCGTGGCGTGACGGTCTCGACGTACTTACGGTCTTGGATCGTGCCAATGATCGCGGCGTAAGTTGATGGTCGGCCGATGCCTTCTTCCTCGAGCTTTTTCTGTAGCGACGCTTCGTTAAACCGCGCAGGCGGACTCGTGAAGTGCTGGGTCGGCGTCAGGTCCAGCGGGCCTACGGGCTGCTGCTCTTCGAGCGGCGGGAGGACAACGCTGTCGGAAGTCGGGACGCCTGC
>JBGCDC010000045.1:0-4892 GCA_045105055.1 Phycisphaeraceae bacterium
GCGACGGAGACGGCGTCGATGTCCTTCATGTGCTTGTCGTACATCTTGCGGTAGTCGGTAAAGCCTGCGGCGTTGGGGTGCATCTTTGAGACTTTGCCGAAGCGGCCCGCGTCAGCATCGCAGTAGGCGGGGCAGCCTAGGCCGTCGCCGGAGAGCTGATTGAGGTGTTGGCCGTTGGCGATGCCGCCGGTGCCGATGAAGGCGATGTTCAGGCGGTCGTTTGCGCCGAAGACGTTGCTGTATGAGCCGGCACTCATGGCCCATGCGGAGGTGACCGCGGCGGTTTGGATGAAGCGGCGACGGGTGAAGCGGATCTGGTTCGACATGGGGTTCCTCAGTCAAGTGTGGTAGCGGGTTGGATAGCAGGCAGCAATCGCTCGCCTGCCCATCTATAGATGCACATTCAGCAAACATCTTACAGGATGACGGGGAATCCGCAGTCGGTTTGCAAGGATTCGTGGCGGCTGGCTTAGTCTAAATCGAAGCTTTGATAACGCATAATCTTTTGCTGTGCCGCGGTGGGGTTGCCATCGATCTCGTAGCCCCATGCGGTAGACCACGCCGAGTCGGCGCTGTAGGGCATCAACTCGTTGAATAGCTCGCGAGTCAGGCGATCGCTAGTGTGGGCTTTCACAAGCTGGGCTTCGATTGCGGCCTGGTCAGGTGCGATGTATCGGGTGATCGCCCAGGCCGAGACAGAGCCGTTGCGGGGGAACTGCTCGCGTTGCTCGGCACGGACCGCGAGGAAGCGTTTCATGTCCGGGTCTTGTGCGATCATGGCGCGGGTTTGTGGCTGTTGATCGAGCAGGATCGCAATGATTTGGCGGTTGCTGTGGGAGCGGTGGAGCTTTTGCCAGGTCGCTTTGGCGGCGCTGTCTTTCGCGGAAAGCTTTTCTAGGATGCGGAAGCAGAGGGTCGAGTTGAGGGCGGATCGTGTGGCGGAGGAGGGCTTGAGCTGATAAGCCGACTCGGCAAGGGCAAGTGCCTCATCGCTTTCCACGGGCTCGCCGCGTGGGTGTCGACCGACCAGGATGTTGGCGAGCATTACCGAGGCGGCTGATCGTGTGGCCGGAGAGAGATCCGTTCGTGCGAGGGTTGCGCGAAGTTTTGTTTCAGTGTTTTCGGAGCGGGTCTGGTTGATCTCGTCGTAATGGCCTTGGCGGTATAGCTTGATGGACTGGATGCTCCCGCTGATATCGGGTGCCGCGGCCTTCGCGCGATCCAGCAGAGCCTGCTGGGCCGACTCGTCTTCGGTGAAGTCATAGATGCCGCCAAGGACCTCGTATGCTCCGGGGTTTTTCGGGGCCAGCAGGACGACGCGGTCGTACATTGCGACGGCTTTCACAAACCTTGGTTTGGCTTTGATTTCCTCGGCCATCACTTGCCACTGCGTTTGATTTTCGTAGGTGTAGCTTAGGGAGCTGATGCTGCCGTTGAGCTCGAGGGTCCGCATGTCCAGGCGCGTGGCAAGGACGTCGTAGAGCGCCGCGCTTAGTAGGGTGTTTGCGGTGTTTTGCAGGAGTACGGTGCCGCTGGGCTCAAGCTCGACGGCACGAACCAATTGGTCCAAGGCCTTGTTACGGTCTGCGACGTCGCCGGTGGTATAAAAACGTTGGAGCCAAACTAGCGCGCCGTTGTTGAGGCTTGAGCTGGTCTCGGGCAGGCTGCTGTACAACGCGATCGCATCGTCAAAGAGGGCGACGGCTTTGTCGTCTTGGCCTGCTTCGGCGGCTTCCTTGCCGAGGATGTTTTTGAGCGCGGCTTGCGAGGAGGTGTTGTCTGGCGCGCAGCGGTTGAGCCATTTGACCATGTCCTCCCGCTCTTGCGACATGGCCGCGAGTGCTTCGGCAAGGTCGTATTTAATCGCTTGATCGTCCGAGGCTTCGTAGGCGGTGCTGTAGAGGTTGCGGGCTTTGTCTTTTTCGCCGACCTGTCGGAGTAGGCGAGCGACCGAGGCCATGACGTTGGCGTTGCCCGGATATTCAGCGAGGTAGGCATCGAAGAGCGCGTTGCCGTCCGTGGCTCGGCCTAGCCAGAAGTAGACCTGCCCGAGGTAGAGGCGGTAGGTCGCGTTGTCGCTGGCGGAGCCTTGCACGGAGAGGAAGGTCTGCTCGGCTTCTTCGAGTCCGGTGCGTCGCAGTTCGGGGTCGGTGTAGCCTTGGGCGCGTTCGAGTTGTGCGACGCCTAGGTCCAGTGCGACATCGACGACGCCGCTGACCTCGGCGTATCGCTCGCGGGCAGCGATGAACGAGGGGTTTTCGTTGATGCGCGGGGTGACGTATTCCCAGAAGATGGTGTCTTGATCTTGCTCGGCGGCGATGTCGTATCGGTCGTACCAATCGGAGGGAGCCTTGCCGTTTTCGAGCTCTGCGACCGCGACGTCGTATGCGGATTCGTAGGCAGTATCCCATGCCTGCTCGGCTGTCTGCAGCTCCGCGATCCGGGCGCTGGTGTAGGGCTCAAGCAGGGTGCAGGCCTTCTCGACATCGCCCTCGCGCAGCATGATCTGCCCAAGCACGCGTGCGCCTTCGCTTTCGGCAAGGCGGTAGAACACCGGCTCCAATAGCGTCTTCGCTTCGTCGGGTTCGTTGCGTGATTCGTAGACCACGGCCAGCTCGCTTAACGCGTCGACGTTGGTGGGCTCCGCTTTGACCAACCGCTTGAGCGGAGCGAATCGCGCGCTGTCCCATCGCTCGCGCAGTGTCTCGGTGACCAAAGGCTCGATGGTGTCGAGCAGGGAGATCAATTCGCGGGGTGGTTCGCTTTTAAGCCGAGCCACGGCGTTGAGGGTGAGGGGGACCCAGTCGGCTTGGCCTAGCGAGCCTTGGTACTGTTCGTAGTCGACGACGACGGGCATGACTTGCGACAGGTCTGCGGCGGAGCCTTGCTGAAGCGATTCCTCGGCGAGGTCGGCGAGGTCGAGTCGGGCTTGTGCGGCGTGCTCGGTGCCGGATCGAGTGACGACCTTATAGAGTTGAGCGGCTTGGCCTAGATCGCCTGCGGCCTGCGCGTCTTGTGCTTCGGCGAGTTGTTGCCCGGCTTTGTAGGCGGCCGATCCGGTGTAGCCGGTGATGGCGATCCCGCCTGCGATGCACAGCACTGCAGCGACCAAGGCGATGTTCATCAGCTTCGCGAAGCCCGACAAAGGCACCTTGGCGAGGAAGTACCATCCGCCGTTATCTGCATTCGCGACGACGTAGCTACGCAGCGAGAAGACGGGGATGAATAAAGCGCAGAGGCACAGTGTCTTGACGTGTAAGCCTTGCTCGCGGTCGTTGTCACGTGAGCCATAGAGCCCAAAGCCGAAGCCGTTGATGCGCGAAAGGGGCGGGGCGCTGTTGACAGGGGTTGCTTCGGGAAACGATTGGGAAAGGTCGATATCGGCCACGTGGGCACCCCCAGTTGGGTCGGGTTAATAGATAGGAAGTCCGGCGTTGAAGTCTGAGATCATAATAAAGCCCACGCGGTTAAGTGTGGGCTCGAGTTGATCACATGATGTGCGGCAGGATTTATTCGCAATCGCCCATGTCGTAGAAGAACTGTTCGCGGACGATTTTGCCGTCGGCGACGGTGTACAGACCGGCCTCTTTCATCTGCATGCGTTGCCCGGCGGTTGGGCCGGCCTTGGCGGTGATGTCCATGTCGAAGATGACGATGAATTGGTCGCCGTGGGGGTAGGGGCCGGTGCAGGAGGTGCTGTGGACCTCGTTGTTTTCGTACCACCACTGGTGTTTCTTGCGGATGGCGTCGATGCCGTGCATTTCCTTGGGCATGCCGACCTCGGGCATCCCCATGACCTCGATGCTGACGATGTCGTCGCTATAGAGCTGGTCGACGACTTGGGAATCTTGGCCTTGGTTGCAGAGTTCGACGAGTTGTTTGCCGATGGATTGTGCGTCGCTCATGGTTGTTTTCCTTAGGTAGGCGTGATGGAACAGCTACCGAGGCGGAGCAACGGCAGGGCTTAAGATAGGTTTTTGTTTGGTCGTGTCAAGGCTTATGCCGAAAATCGCTTTTTGCCGCTTGGGTCTAGGATTGATTGCAACGATTTGTCTTGGCGTAGGTAAGTATTTTCTGTCAGATGGATGCAATAACGCGCGGTCGGCTACGTTTTGTGTGCAGGGTCGCTGGTATCTGAATCGCCACTTGGAGTTTTGTTATGCCGATCAATGCCTCACTTAGTCCGATCCGTGATGCTGACTTTGGCCCTGCTCAGACCCGCCATCTATTGAGCAGGGCTGGCTATGGCGTGACGCCTCAGGGGTTGAAGCAGTGGCAGGCGGTCAGTCTGAATAAAGCTGTTGATCAACTGGTGGATTACGACGCGGTGTCGCTGGAAGACCTAGAACCCGCGGATTTAGACCCGGACATTATTCGGCCGTTGACGACCGAAGAGCGACGCGCGTTTATCAAGGCTCGGCGAGATAAAGACTTAAAGGCTCAAAACGAGTTTCGGCGGATGCGTGTCGCGGCGAATGCCGAGGACCGACGCATGCACGCGGCGCTGCAGCGCTGGTGGGTTGAGCGATTGGCGCAGACGCCTCGGCCGACCGAAGAGCGACTCACCATGCTCTGGCATGGCCACTTCGCCACCCGTCACCGCGATGTGCGTGATGCGTTTCTTATGCAGCAGCAAAACGCGTTCTTCCGCGAGCACGCCAATGGCTCGTTCGCCGATCTGGCTAGCGGCATCGTGCAAGACCCCGCCATGATCAAGTTCCTCAACAACGATCAGAATAAAAAGCAACGCCCCAACGAAAACCTTGCCCGCGAACTCATGGAGCTCTTCACCCTCGGCGAAGGCCACTACACCGAAGACGACATCAAGCAAGGCGCCCGTGCGTTGACCGGCTACCACTTCGATGACAACGAGTTTGTCTTGAACGAACGCC
>JBGCDC010000046.1:0-6048 GCA_045105055.1 Phycisphaeraceae bacterium
CTTGATAAACCCCTCGCGGAAATGAACCCCGAGGTTCTCCGCCATAGCCATCGCTGCGGTTCGGCCGCTGTCGGGGATGGGCATGACGACATCAATATCGCAATCCGGTCGTAGCCGTTTGATCTTCTTAGCGAGCATATCGCCCATACGTAGACGGGCCTTATAAACCGAGACCTCATCGACGATTGAGTCGGGACGCGCGAGATAAACGTGCTCAAAAATACAGGGGCTTAGTTGCGTATCGTCGGCACACTGCTGGGTGTGGCACTTGCCTGCGTTGTCGATATAGACCGCTTCGCCCGGAGCGATGTCACGCTCGACCGTGAATCCTTGCGCGACAAGCGCGACGGACTCGGATGCGATCATGTAGTCCGAGCCCCAGAGCTCATCTTTACCGCGACCAAAGCTAAGTGGGCGGATGCCGTTTGGGTCACGAAAGCCGACGACGCCGTAGCCGGTGATCATCGCGACCACCGCGTATGCGCCTTTGCATCGGCGGTGAACTTGTCGGATCGCCTCGAACACACCCTCGGGCGTAAGGATTCGCTGGGCGACCTTTTGTAATTCATGCGCGAAGACATTGAGCAAGACTTCGCTATCACTGGTGGTGTTGATGTGGCGAAGGTCGGAGCGATAGAGCTCTTTGACGAGTTGGCCAGCGTTGGTGAGGTTGCCGTTGTGCGCGAGCCCGATGCCGTAGGGCGAGTTGACGAAGAAAGGCTGAGCCTCAGCCGAGCTTGAGCAGCCTGCGGTGGGGTAGCGGACGTGGCCGATGCCCATCTGGCCGGTGAGCCGAGCCATGTGATCTTGTCTAAAGACGTCGCGGACCAAGCCGTTGGACTTACGGAGTAGGACTTGGCCTTGATCGCAGGTCATGATGCCTGCGGCGTCTTGGCCACGGTGTTGTAGGACAGTCAGTGCGTCGTAGAGACGCTGGTTGACGTCGTCGCGGGCAACCATTCCGACGATACCGCACATAAGTAAACTCTTGGATAGTGGCGGGTCCGAGCATCAACCGTGCCAAGCGACACGACGGCGTTAGTTTAACGTGAGCACGAACCTTAGGCGCAAGGCTATCATCGATTCTGTTGTGACCAATAAAGACGAACCACGAAACCCGATGACAACCGACCAGGCCAAGGCCTTTCGCCGCAAGTTGTTGACGTGGTATCGCAAGCATCGCCGGGATTTACCTTGGCGAGCGATGAACGATCGGCCCGTCAATCCGTATCACGTCCTGCTTAGCGAGGCCATGCTTCAACAGACGCAGGTCGCGACCGTGATCCCCTACTTCCACCGGTTCACCGAGGCGTTCCCAACGGTACAAGCACTGGCTGATGCGGATGAGCAAGAGGTGCTCACGCTTTGGCAAGGGCTGGGCTACTATCGGCGGGCCCGCAACCTCCACGCGGCAGCAAAGGTCATCGTCAATGAACATGCCGGGCAGGTCCCCGCGACCGTCGCCGTCTTGCTCGGTCTTCCCGGGGTCGGGCGCTACACCGCTGGGGCGATTGCCTCCATCGCGCATGGCACACAAGCCGCGGTGGTTGATGGCAATGTCGAGCGCGTCTTCGCTCGGCTGTTCCACCTTACCGATCCAATCAACGCACCCGCCACAAAAAAATACGTCTGGTCGATTGCTGACACGCTTGTACCCAAATCAAATCCAGGCGATTACAACCAAGCAGTCATGGAACTTGGCGCGACGATCTGTACGCCAAAGCTACCCAAGTGTTTTGTTTGTCCGGTGCGTGAGCACTGCCGTGCGATCAGCGAGACGAATCCTGAAACGCTGCCGATCAAGCTGGCGAAGAAGAAGCCAAAGGACGTGACGCATGTTGTCATCGCAGCCGAGCGCAACGGTAAGTATCTCTTCGAGCAGCGACCGGCCGAGGGATTGTGGTCGAACATGTGGCAGTTGCCGACGTGGGAAGAGCCGCCAAATCAACAATCTCCCGCAACACTCGCAATATGGTTCAAAGAACGATTTGGGATATTACTAGAGCAGGTGTATCAATCGACTTACTTCACACACCAAACAACGCACCGCACCATTCAATTCGAGGTGTTTCATGCTTCGGTCGCGCAAGGGCGATTGAAAGCAAAAACTGGCGTTTGGCATAGGCTTGATAGTCTCAAAGATATGCCTCTATCAAACCCCCAGATCAAAATAGCCGAGCACATCGGCCTCGACACTTAACCCCGCGTCAGGCGTTGTCTAAGTAAATCAGCTCGCGCGATGCGTCTCGCCGCCGGGGTCATCTCTTGCCCCATCACCCTTTGCAGGTGCGCGGGTTGGCAGAGCAGGAAGAGCTCGTTGACGGTGCGGATGTTCGTCGTCGTGATGCGGTCTAGGTGCACCCCCAGACGCACATGGCTGAGTAGGCCAAGGGCCTCATCGGTGCCCATCACACGCGAGTTAGTCAGCAGTGCCCAGGCTCGCCAGATTTTGTCGTCTAGTTGTTTCTCACGCTGGCGGATCAGGGCTTGTCTTGCTTGGTGTTCGTAGGCGATCATCTGCGGGATGATGGTGCGTTCGAAGTCTTCGAGGATTTCTTTTTCGGTTCGGCCGAGCGTTGCTTGATTGGAGACTTGGAACAGGTCGCCGAGCGACTCACTGCCTTCGCCAAAGAGGCCTCGCACTGCGAGGTGCATGTCACGGGCTGCACGCTTGACGCGTTCGATCTCGCCGGTGAGCTTGAGCGCTGGTAGGTGCATCATGACGCTGACGCGGATGCCAGTGCCGACGTTGGTCGGGCAGGCAGTGAGGTAGCCAAAACGACGCGAGAACGCGAAGTCCAGCGACTCTTCAAGCGTGTCGTCGATCCGATCGATGTGCGATAACGCGTCAGCGATCTGCATCCCGCTACGAAGGACCTGCATGCGCAGGTGGTCTTCCTCGTTGATCATGACGGAGAAAGTCTCGTCAGCCGCGATCGCGACGCCACGCGGCATGTCCACGACGCGCTTCGCCAAGTCACGAGAGATGAGATGACGCTCGACAAGCAACTGCCGATCGATCGACGGGCTATCGGCCAGGTCGACCCAAATCGTGCTATCCGCCAAGCGTTTGCTAAGCACTTGTGCTCGGCAAGCTTCGAGCACTTCGTATCGCTGCCGACGATTCGCTCGGTTTACAAACGGAAACCCTGCCAAGTTACGTGCCAACCGGACACGCGACGAGATCACCACGTCGCTATGCGGCCCCGAGCCACGCAGCCACTCCCCCGCTCCATCACTAATGCCGCGCAGATTCATGATGAGCTTTCGGTCTGTGGTCCGCCTTGTTCGAGATCGGACAGGTCGTCGCGCAACTGCGCAGCAAGTTCGTAATCCTCTGCATCCACCGCGTCGTCGAGTCGTTTCCGGATGCGCGTGATTTGAAGCTGGCGTTGTTCGCTCCCCCCGCCGCCTCGGCGTGGGATCTTGCCGATGTGGTGGTTGCCGCCTTCGTGGGCTCGCTCGAGCAGACTAGCCAGCGGTGCCTCAAACGCCGTGTAACAGCCCGGGCAGCCCAGCAGCGATTGGTCACGAAACTCACTAAAGCTCATGCCACAGTCTTGGCAGGTGAGGTCGAGCGCAGCCGAGGGCTTCTCGGGGTTGCCAGTGGCTTTGACGAAATTGGTCAGGAGCTCATTAATCGGGGCATGCGCGGATTTGATGCCTAGGCCGTCGTCCGCGGCGTGCTGATCGCAGAGGTGTTTCTCGATCTTCTTGCCCTTGATGATCTCGACCGCGTGGTAGGTTGCTGGGCGGTCGCATTGGTCACATTTGTATTTCATGCGGTTCGCTATATGAGGGCTGGATTGAGTTTGATTCTAGGCGGGGTAAGCCATCGATTCAATCAGACATTCTGAGCAATCGGTAATAGTGACCAACGAACAGCATGGATTAGGGCTCGACGGGGACATCGTTGTTTTGCTTCGGGCCAGGCGTCGATCGCCCACGCTGGATTAGAGCCATCATGGATTGTCGCATAGCCTCGGCACGTTCGCCTTCTTTATCAATAAGATTGACTTGCTCGCCTCGGTCCTCGCGAAGATTGTACAGCTGAGAAGGCTTGTCATCGCCGCCCTTGCTCCAGCCGCCAGAGTTCTTGGCGTGGATGTACTTCCAGTCGCCGATCCGGACCGCGAACTTGCCGCTGATCGAGTGGTGCACGATGGCCGGGTGCGTCGGCTCGTTGATCTTCTCGCCACGCAATACCGGCAAGATCGAGAAGCTGTCAACGCCTTCGTCCGCGCCGAGCTCAACGCCGAGCAAATCTGCGCACGTTGCCATCAAACTATTAAGGCAGATCGGCTCGTCAGTGACGGTACCCGCTTCAATTACGCCGGGCCAGCGGACGACGAACGGCACGCGGTGGCCGCCCTCCCAGATGTCGGCCTTGTGACCTCGCAGACCCGCGACCGGGTCGTGCCCATGCTTCTTGAGCTGATCAAACTCAGCCCGTGGCGAGGTGCCGTTATCGGCGGTAAAGATCACGATCGTATTCTTACTGAGCCCCGCGTCGTCGATCGCCTTGAGCACGCGGGCCACCGTGTCATCAGTTTGCATCACGAAGTCGGCGTATGCATTGATCTTGCTCTTACCTTCCCAAGCCTCGTCGGGAACGATCGGTGTGTGCGGTGAGCTCAGCGGTAAGTACAAGAAGAAAGGACCGTCGTTGTTCTCGCCACGTGATTGAATGTAATCGACTGCACTACTCGTGATCCGCGGCAGCATCGCTTTGACATGGATATTCTCGGTGACTTCATCGCTCACCATCCATGTCGCCATCTCGCGAGCATGGTGAAAGCCCTGGAACGTGTCAAAGCCACGCGTCGTGGGCCCGCCGATGATTTTCGTTCCAATAGGAACTGCGAGAACATTGCCAAGGTCATTTCGGTTTTTTGTTTTAGCGCCTTCGGGGTAGGCGTACTTGAAGCCCAGGTGCCACTTACCGATGCAAGCGGTTCGATACCCCTCCCGCTTAAGTAGTTCGCCGATCGTCGTCTTTTTTTCTGCGATGAGCGGATCTTTATTGCCGACTAGAACGCCCTTTTGTGGCCGTGGCCGCCAGGCGTAGCGACCGGTCAAGAGTGCGTAGCGCGTTGGCGTACAGACAGCTGAAGCGCTGTGCGCATCTGTAAATCGCATCCCTTCGCGTGCAATCCGATCGATGCCGGGCGTCGGGATCGGGCTATCTGGATTGTTGCAATTCGCATCGCCCCAGCCCTGATCGTCAGCCATGATGTACACGATATTGGGCTTAGCCGAAACACTTGAAACTTCGGCGTAGACGCTTATACGACCTGTGCACAGCAGTACAAACACCAATCCTATGAAGTAAAATCGATTCAAACTAAGCCTGTCTATTTTCGAATTTGATGGCTTGCCAAACAACGAGCGGTGATCAATCATCAAGATCAACTTCCGGCGGGAGCAGGGCATTGATGATTCGCTCCTCCGCGTTTCGGCGATCGTTCTCACGCAAGGTGCGAACCAGATCGACAAACGCCGCGACGGTCATTTCACGTTCTCCAAGTAATTCCTTGAAGCCCTTTTCATCGAGCGCTTTTCGCATCAGGCTCTCGACTTCAGTCAGGACCAAACGTGGTTCGGCATCGCGCCGCCTTCGGCGATCATCTTCTTCCACCTCGGGCTCTTCCCAATACGCAACCGCGACCTTGAACCCCTCACTATTTAGACCTTTCCACCGATCACCCACGCGTAGGCCGCGTGTGTCGAAACCAACCAAGCGGAACTGACGCTCGAAGCCTTCGTCACGATCTTCTTGCTGCTGCATCATTTTGATGCGCTGGCCGTAGTTAAAATTGAGCAGATCGCGATTGGGCTCTCCATCGTTTTCGCGTGCGGACTTGGCCGAATCCTTTTCGTATGCGGCACGAAGTTTGGGGCGATCGACCAACCAAACCTCTTTGACGATCATCTGCTTGCGACTGATGATTTTGACGACCTCGGCCGAGGCGACCCAGCCATAGCTCCCTACGGCTAACTCGGGCAGAGCCTTACTGTATGCCTCGGCATCAGCACGGTCAGGGTACG
>JBGCDC010000047.1:0-2001 GCA_045105055.1 Phycisphaeraceae bacterium
CTAAGCGGAAATGTGTTCCGCGGCTTTCTTCACGCCAATGCGCGGCGCGGGTCACCATCATTCCGATCGTTAGGAGGTTTTGTACTTCCCAGCCCAAGCCATCATCAAATATTTTGTCGAGCGTGTATTGGCCCCAGAAGGCAAACATATCGCGCACATCTTTGAGATGGTCCCCTTCGCGTTCGCAGCCCACCTGCCGCCACATCACGCTGCGGAGCGACGATCGAACATCCATGAGGTCGAGTTCGCTGCGATCGCTGGGGCGGATGTCCGAGACGATCTTGAATGGGCGAGCTGTCTGCAGATCCGCATCGCCCATGCCATTACTCTGCAATCGCTCCAAGCAAACGCGGCCTGCAATGTCACCGAAGACTAGCCCTTCGAGCAGCGAGTTACTTGCTAGACGGTTCGCGCCATTAAGGCCGGAGCAGCTTGCTTCACCGCAGGCATAAAGCCCGGGCATGGAGCTGCGGGTTTCGTCATCGACCGCGATGCCGCCGACCATATAGTGAGCCGAGGGGTGCACGGGGATCGGTGTCGTCGCGGGATCAATATCGAACTGTTCAAGTAAGTGCGCGATGCCAGGGAATCGCTCGCGGAATCGTTCGATACCGATCGGCCGGATGTCGAGGTAGACATGGCTGTGCGCGGTTTTGACCATCTGTGTGAGGATGCTGCGGGAGACGATATCGCGCGGCGCAAGGTCCGCCCGCTCGTCGTAGTCAGGCATGAATCGGTGGCCACTCTTATCGATCAGTATGCCGCCCTCGCCACGCACCGCCTCCGTAATTAACGCACGGGACGCACCCGCGATGTAGAGCGTCGTCGGATGGAACTGCATGAACGCCATGTCCTGCATCACGACGCCCGCGCGGTACGCCATGGCGAGACCGTCGCCCGTCGCGCTGCTGGGATTGGTCGTCTCGCGATACACCATGCCGCAGCCGCCCGCAGCGAGGATCGTTGCGCGGGCCCAGATGACTTGTAAACCGTGCTTGGGATGGTGCGTGATCGCTCCGACAACTTCGCCTTTGCCCGGCTGGTCGCCCGTCGTGATCAGATCCAGCACAAAGCACTCTTCGAACAGACGAACACGTTCGTGATCACGCACCGCATCGAACAAGGATGTCGCAAGTGCCTTACCCGTCGCGTCGCCATCGGTGTGGATGATGCGGTTTTTGCTGTGCCCGCCCTCTTTGCCAAGCTTGATCTCGCCATCGGCTTCGCGATCGACACGCAAGCCTGCTTCGATCAAAGCACGCACACGAGCCGGGCCTTCTTCGACGACCTTGCGTACGATTGCTTCATCACACAAGCCCGCGCCCGCAACCATCGTGTCTTGCAGATGGGCCTCGGTGTCGTCGTTAAACGAATCGAGCACCGCTGCGATTCCGCCCTGCGCCCAGTAGGTGTTCGAGTCTTTGAGCTTGCCTTTGGATGTAACGATCACTTCCGCGGTTTCGCTTTCGCGCACCGCAGACAGCGCCGCGCTGCACCCCGCCACACCGGCACCGATCACCAGCACATCCGTAAAGATCTGTGGCAACAAAGTGGCCCGGAACGGGATTAAATATCGGCGGTCAGAAAAAGGCATTTATTGCTGATTTCTCGTGTCTAAGGACGAATGGTTTGCGCGTGGGTGACGGTAGTATTCGTATGGGCTTGGCTAGTGATAGATCATGGCGTACTTAGCGTGGCATTAAACCCAACGTGAGATGCTATACCGCACAACCAAGCAATAACCACGAACACCAACCCCTACTCCAACATCCCCTGTCCAGAAAAATTCGATCTAGGCAACGGCACATAGTTGTCGTACATCAATCTACGAAATTCACCCTGTGGCTCGAAGACGACTTCCCCATCCACCGTGTATCGCTTGCCGGAAAGGTTTACGCCCGACACGGCCGCGGCCAAAGTCACCGTCGTCTGCCCGTTCCTTGGCAGCTCCGCATAGGGCCGATCCGTTAACTCAAAACTGCCCGCACCGACCACATCCAC